>DATLGR010000026.1:0-6462 GCA_035540415.1 Burkholderiales bacterium
GAGCACGGCGGTCATGCCCATGCGGCCGCGCGACATCTCGAGCAGCGCCTGCTTGAAGGTCGCCGATTCGGGTACCGCCGGCACGTCGTCGCCGCGGCGCATGACGTCCGCCACGTGCGTCAGCAGGCGGCGGCCGAGCGCGCCGCCGGGATGCGAGCGCGCGAAGTCGTCCGCGCTGAAGCCGCGCGCATCGAGCAGCGCCACCGCGAGCGCATCGCCCAGCGCGAGCGCGGCGGTGGTGCTCGCGGTCGGCGCGAGGTTGTGCGGGCAGGCCTCCTGCGCCACGCCCGCGTCGAGCAGCACGTCGCATTCGCGCCCGAGGGTGGACCCGGGCCGCCCGGTGAGCGCGATCAGCTTCGCGCCGCGGCGCTTCACCTGCGGAATGAGGGAGACGAGCTCCTCGCTCTCGCCCGAATGCGAGATGGCGATGAAGACGTCCCCGGCCTCGATCATGCCGAGGTCGCCGTGGTTCGCCTCCGCCGGATGCACGAAGTAGGCGGGCGTGCCGGTGCTCGAAAGCGTCGAGGCGACCTTGCGCGCGATATGGCCCGACTTGCCGATGCCGCTGACGAGGACGCGGCCGCGGCGCTCGACGATCATCGCCACCGCGGCGAGGAAGCGCTCGTCGATGCGCTCGACCAGCGCGCGCACCGCTTCCGCCTCGATCGCGAGCACCCGCCGGGCCAGCTCGAGCGCGCTTTGCCCCGCCTTCCGCTTCGTCGTTGGAGCGACCCCCATCACCGCGCGGGAGTATAGCTCAGGGGCTCGCGCGGCCCCGCCGCCCGCGCCGGCGAAAAAAAACCGGCCCAAGGGCCGGTTTTCGCTCGCACGGTTGCGCTTACAGCGCGCGGCAGAGCGTGTAGGTGTTGGTGCCTGTTTCCGCGTAGTTGGCCGCCGCGGCGGCGCCGGTGCCTACAGGCGGGTTGGGCTGCGTCTGCAGGAGCGCGCGCACGGCGCCGGCATTCGGCTGTCCGTCGTCCATTTGAGTGTCGATCGCAATGGCCATTTTGTCGGGGATGTTGGCCGAGCATACGATGATCGCCGACAAGCCCCCAAGCACCGCGGCCGGGGTGGCTGCCGCATCGCCGGTCTGCACGCCGATCTTGCCGGTCACCGCATTGAAAGGCTGCTCCTGGTCGGTGCCCGAGACGAAGCCTGCGCGGCGCAGGTGCAGCCAGAAGAGCCGCGATTCGTCATTGGCTGTCGCGGAGGCGTACGCGCCGGAGATAATGCCGTCGTTAAAGGTACCGCTCGCCGGGGCCGCGATTCCCAGCGTCCAGCGCGCGTTGGCGTCGCCGTCGTCGCCCGGAATCTTGCGATACCGGTCGACATAGCCGTGGTAGGCCACGGAGACCCCGCTGAAGTCCGAGATGAGGTTCTTGATCTTGGCCTGCGTGATCATCTCCTGGCCCTTCAGGATGCCGCCCAGCAGCAGCCCGATGATGACCAGCACGATCGCGATCTCGACCAGCGTGAAGCCTGCTTGTTGTTTCGTCGTAGCGTTCATTTCGCCCCCTGCCCAGCTTCCCGGGCCAATGTTAGTGGGAGTGCTCCTGCAAAGTGCGTGCCAAATCATAAGACAATGATTCTATTGTATTAGTAGGACGCTTACCTCGATCGGTTCGTCGGGAATTCGTCACACTTGTCGGTCTCATGACGCTATTTTGCGGTTCTAGCCCGCTGCTCGAGCTCGGCCAGACGCTCGCGCAGGAATCGCAGCTCGCCCGGGTCGTGGATGGCGCCGGTTTCCAGCAGGCCGCCGAGCATGATGCTCGCCGCCTCCAGCTCGCCCATGTCCTCGAGGATGAAGACTTCCATTTGCCGGGCCCATAGGGGCACCGCGGGGGAGCGCGCATGGCGCTGCACCGCTGCGGCGTAGCGTCGGGCGAGCGGCAAATCGCCGAGCCGGTGCTTGGCGAGCAGCGCCGCGTGCGCGAGCCAGGGCCAGCGCCGGTCGGGATCGTCGAGGAACGCCTCGTGCACGAACTCGAGGACTCGCCGGCTGCGAGCCGAATCGGGGACCTCGGCGTAGATCCGCGCGGCGGCGAACAACGGGTACTGCCCGCGCGGATCAAGCTCCAGCAGCGCACGCAGCCAGCCGATGAGCCGCGCGTAGTCCAGCCGCTGGTAAGGGGTATCGTTCCCCCCGCGGAGGTCGAAGCTCTGCAGGTACAGCATGGCGAGGCGCGCGCCGGCTTCGGGCTCACCAAGCGTCGCGAGGCGAAGCGCCGCGGCGGTCGGCGCGGGTGGGAGGTCCTCCGCCTCCAAGGTGCGCCCGGGCACGCGGGTTTGCCACGCCACCTGCAAGGCAAGCGCGACGGCGAGCAGCAGCCACAGCCAGGCTGGCACCGACGACAGCGGCCGATCGTGCGTCACAGGCTTCGGCGCTGGAAATCGAACAGCCCGGCGGCGGTGAGCAGCAGCGTGTAGATCAGCATGCCGGCGAGGCCGGTGAGATAGGCGCGGGGCTCCGGAATCCCATAGAGGAGCCAGGCGGTTTGCGTCGCCTGATCGAGCCGCGGCACGAGCAGCGCCACGAGGTCGACCGTCCAGCGGGCGAACTCGGTGCGCGCGGACGGCACGGCGAGGGGGCCGGTGGCGATCGCCTGCATGGCGCCGATCGAGCGCGCGAGGAAATAGAAGCCCGCGGTCGCCGCGATCGCCGGCACCAGCTGCGACAGCGCCAAGGCGAAGAAGAGCGCCGCCGCCGCGATGAGCGCAAGCTCCAGCGCAAGCGACAGCCCCCACAGCGCGACCGCCGCCGGCGGCGCCCAGGCGAGCAGCGGCAGCGCGAACGCGGCCGCCAGCGCCAGGCCGCAGGCGACGAATCCGGCAAGGCGCCCCAGGTACTGCACCGGGCGGGCAAGGGGAAGCGCGAGAAAGAGCTCCAGCCCCTTGTCGTTCACCTCTCGCAGCACGCTGCTCGCCACGTGCGCGGCGATCAGGAACGCCGCGCAGAGGCGAAGCGACGCCGCGACCGCGGATGCCTGCACCAGCGCGCCCTCGGTCAGCGCGATCCTGGAGAGGAATGCCGCGAGGCCGACGCTGAGCACGATCGCTGCGCCCGCCAGCCATGGAAGGCCGCCGCGGCGCGCTTCGAGCACGACGAGATAGGCGAGATTGGCGGCCGGCATGGATTCGTTTGTAGACTAGTCGGCGCCCGCCCATCATGCAACCCGCGACTCCCGTCAGACCTGCTGCCGGCCGCCTGGCGAACGCCACGTGGGACCTCAGCCGGCGCTATTGGCGGCTGATCGTCGTGGCGATGCTCGCCATGCTGCACGTGGCGGTGTTCCGGGGCGTCGCCGATCCGTGGGCGCGGGCGCTGCTCCTCGCCCACCTCGGGCTGGTGCTGCTCTGGCAGCCGTTCCTGCGCGCAGAGCAGCGCATCTCGCCGGTGCAGGCGCTCATGCTCGCGCTGGTGGCGTTCGCGGTGATGCTGCGCCTCGACTGGTGGCTGCTCGCCTTCTGGGTCGTCGTGCTCGCGGGCCTTGTCGGCGGCAAGGTCTACCAGCAGAACGCGCGCTGGCAGCGGCGCTGCTACCTGATCGTGCTCCTGTACCTGCTCGCGCTGCTCGCGGTCGTCATTCTTCCCGAGATCGCGCCGCGCCGCGAGGTGGCGCCTGAGATCCGCACGGCCGCGGAATTCGGCCTGCCGCTGCTCTTCGTGCTCATGGCCCTGCTGCCCGCCGAGGCGGAATCGACCGATACCCCGCAGATGATCGACTTCTTCTACAGCGTCTTTCTGATGCTGCTGCTGGGCGTAATCATCCTGGGAAGCTTCACCGTCATGACGGTTCAGCGCATCGGCTACCTCGAGGCGCTCACCTATACGGTCTTCCTCACCGCGACCGCCGTGCTGCTGGTGGGCCTCGCCTGGAATCCGCGCGGCGGGTTCGCGGGATTGAACGTTTTTTTCGTGCGCTATCTGTTCTCCATCGGCGTGCCGGTGGAAAGATGGCTGCACGTCCTCGCCGAGCTGCTGCAGCTGGAGCCCCGGCCGGAGCGCTTCCTGCGGGAGGCGGCGAGCGCGCTGCGGCGCCTGCCCTCGGTGGCCGGCGTGCGCTGGCGTACCGGCGAGCTCGAGGGCGAGCAGGGCGAGCGCACCGCGCACGCCGTCGAGTTCGAGAACAGCGCGCTCGCGCTCACCGTGTATTCGCGCTACCGGCTCAGCCCGGCGCTGCACTGGCACCTGCACCTCCTCGGCGTGCTGCTGGGCGAGTTCTACGTCGCGAAGCTGCGCGAGGAGGAGCTGCGCGAGCAAAGCTACGTGCAGGCAGTGCACGAGACCGGCGCGCGCATGACGCACGACATCAAGAACCTCCTGCAGTCTTTGAACGTGCTGTGCTCCATGGCGGCGCGCGAGGAAACCCGCAATTCGCCCGAGCTCCAGGCGCTCATGCGCCGCCAGCTCCCGGTGATGGCGCAGCGCCTGGCCGAGACCCTGGCGAAGTTGCAGCGCCCGCAGCAGGCGGCCGAGACTTACCTCAGTGCGCAGGCCTGGTGGGAAATCCTCGGCCGCCAGTACGGCCGCGAGGGCGTCGAACTCGGCCCCTGCCGTGTCCCGGAGGGCATGCGCGTGCCGCGCTCGCTGTTCGACAGCGTTGCCGACAATCTGCTGCGCAACGCCCTGGCGAAGCGCATGATCGAGGACGAGATCCGCATTCGGGTGTCGCTCGCGCTCGAAGCGGGGCGCCTGGTCCTGAGAGTGACGGATACCGGCAGCCGCGTATCGCCCGAAGTGGAGCAGCGGCTCCTGCGGGGTCCCGTCCCGTCGGGCACGGGGCTCGGCATCGGCCTTCACCAGGCGGCGCGCCAGGCGGAAGCCGCCGGCTACGAGCTGGCGCTCGAGACCAATCGCGATGGCGAAGTGTGCTTTCGCCTGAGCGGAGCTCCGGCCTAGGGCAATATGCCGGCGCCGAGCAGCCTCGAATAGACCCTGCCGACGGGCAGCACCAGCACTTGGTCGTCAAAGGCGCCGAGGGCCGAGTCCGGACCGCTGGGCGTACGCATCACGAAGCGCGCGTTGCCGTTGGTGTTCTCGGTCTCGTCGGCCCCATACGCGCTCGAAACGGCACCGTTCTTCCCGGTCGAAAACACGAGGAATACCGCAGTCTCCGTGCTGACCGCACGCGCTGCGCAGCTGGCCGTGGTGCAGACGTCGAGGTCGTTCGGGCGGCAGCCGATCCCGTACGTTTTCAGGTTGTTCTGCGACGTGAACACGCGCGTATTCGCCGGCGGGGTCGTGGTGCATCCGGTGACGTCGCGCGCCACCGCGTAGCGGATGCGATTGCCCCATGCGTCCACGGCAAATCCGCTGCTGTCCACCGGGCTTGCCCCGATCGAGGCGGCCGGCAGGAAACCGCTGTAGAAATTGGAGCAGTTGCCATGCGCCTGCACCGCGGTGGTTTCGCTTCCCGCGCAGGTGCCGGTGGCGCCGGTGCAGAAGCTCTCCTGCCCCTGGCTGTGGCTTGCGTCGCTCGTGAAGCGCGCCGGGCACGGCAGGCGGCGATGCACGAGTGCATGGCCGAGCACAGCCTCGGCGGCCGACTGCAGGCGCTGCTGAGTCTCCTCGTGCTGGCGAAGCTCGAGTTGCGCCGACAGGGTCATGACCGCGCCGCCGATGAGCAGGGCCATGATCGCCACCACGACGGCAAGCTCCACCAGGCTGAAGCCTTGGCTGGAGCGCTTCAGTTGCATATCGACTCCGTGCCGCTGGCGCTGGTGTACTGCAGCGGGCAGGCGGCGACCCGGTCGTTGAAGCTCGACGTTATTGCGCCGCTCTGGAAAGAGAGGTCGCCGGTCGTGGCATTGCCGGCTTCCAGGTAATTCGCGAGGGTGCCGCTCGGCTGCGTCTGGGTCGCCAAGGCGCGCCCGGAGAGGACGAGAACGAGCCGCGTATCGCTCGTGCCGGGAAGGCCCGAAACCGTCAAGCAGGTGCCCCCGGCGCCGCAAGTGGGCGACGCGCCCGGCGTCGCTCCCGGCGCAACCGCGAAGTACGTATAGCGCCGCCAGTGGTTGTCCTGGAACCAGCGAAGCGCCAAGTACGAGGCATTGCTTGTGTCCGTCAGGAAGCGGGCATCGGGCACATAAGGAATGCGCACTTCCGTGGTGCTCAGCAGCGGCAGCGGGTTGAACGTCACCTGGATGGTGGCGGTGGCCACACCGTTAGTGGCGAGCGCCATGGTGAAGGAGTCCGTCGTCCCCGAGACGCTGATGTCCGAGGCGGTGATCGTGCCGCGGAAGCCATTGCCGATATTCGCAGTTGCGGTAATCGTCGCCGGCAGCAGCGAGCCCAGCAAGCGGACGAACGTGCAGCTGACGTAGGTGGCCTGCTGCGTGCACCCCGTCCACAGCAGCCCGCCCAGCACGGACGCGGTAGCCGACCAGCGGCTGTCGCAGCTGGCCGCCGACGACAATGCAACCGGCGCCAGGCCCTCGCGCACGCCGGCGTTGCCGCAA
>DATLGR010000027.1:0-32409 GCA_035540415.1 Burkholderiales bacterium
CGCGGGAATCTCGCCATCGATGTCGCCGCGGCCGGCAAGTCGGTCAATGCAATGAAGGCGGCGCTCGGCGGCACCGCCAGGCTGGAGCTGCGCGACGGGGCCGTCAAGGGCGTCGACATCGGCGCGGCGCTGCGCCGGGCGCGCACGCTGCTCGGCTCGCAGGCGGCGCCGGCGGCGGGGGCTCGCGAGCAGACGGAGTTCTCCGAGCTCTCGGCGAGCTTCCAGATCAAGAATGGCGTGGCGCGCAACGACGACCTCGACCTGAAGGCGCCGCTCTTTCGCGTCGCGGGGGCGGGCAGCATCGACCTCGCCCGATCGACCATCGACTACGTGGCGAAGGCCTCGGTCGTGGCCACGACCGAGGGGCAGGCCGGGCGCGAGCGCGACCAGCTCGCGGGAATCACGCTGCCGGTGCGCGTGTCGGGGCCGCTGGACGCGATGAAATACGACGTCGATTTCCGCGCGGTGGCGCAGGACGCGGCCAAGACGCGCGTCGGCGAACGGGTGAAGGAGGAGGTCGAGCAGCGTCGCGAGAAGCTGGAGGACCAGGTCCGCGACCGGCTGAAGGGGCTCATCCGGCGCTAGGACGCGCGGGCGATCGCGGCGAGGGCGGCGATCCATTCCGGCGCCTCGTTGAGGCAGGGAAGCGCGTGGAACTCGCGTCCGCCGGCTTCGAGGAAGCGTTCGCGGGCCGCAATGCCGATCTCCTCGAGCGTCTCGAGGCAGTCGGCCACGAAGCCGGGGCAGATCACATCGACGCGGGAGGCGCCGCTCCTTGCCAGCGCCACGAGCGTGGGCTCGGTATAGGGCTGCAGCCACCGGGCATAGCCGAAGCGGGACTGGAAGGTCGCCTTCCATTCGCCCGGGGCGAGCGCAAGCTGCGCCGCGAGCCGCTCGGCGCTGGCGTGGCATTGCCGCTCGTACTCTTCGGCGCCGCGCTGCGGCAGCCCGTGGAAGCTCATGACGAGCATCGGGCTGCGCCCGTGACGCTGCCAGTGCCTTCGCACGCCGACGGCCAGGGCCGCGATGTAGCCGGGATGATCATGGAAATCGCGCACCATGCGCAGGCCGGGCGGCAGCCGGTCGGCGACGCTCGCGGTCGTGCTTTCGGCGTACTGCGGGTAGAGCGGCACGACGGTGATGTCGCGATCGGCGAAGCGCCGCAAGGCGCTCTCGATCGAGGGCTCTCCGTAGCGCATCGCATACTCGACCTGCACCTTCGGCAGCTGCGCGCGCAGCGCGCCCGCCTGCCTGGCGGTGTGCACCGCGAGCGGCGAGCCCTCCGGCATCCACACCTGCGCGTACTTCTGCGCCGACTGCGCCGGCCGGCGGCGCAGCACGATGCCGTACAGGATCGGCAGCCACAGCAGGCGGGGCAGCTTCACCACCCGCGGGTCGGACAGGAACTCGGCGAGATAGGCACGCACCGCCGGCGCCGTCGGCGCCGACGGCGTGCCCAGGTTGACCAGGAGAACGCCCTTCAAGAAGACTACTTGGAGAGCGCGCTGGAGAGGAGCTTGGCGGTGACGTCCACGATCGGAATGACCCGGTCGTAGGCCATGCGCGTCGGTCCGATCACGCCGACGGTGCCGACCACCTCGCCGTCGACGCGGTAGGGCGAGGTCACCACGCTCACGTCGTCGGGGGCGCTCACGCCGGACTCCCCGCCGATGAAGATCTGCACCCCCTGGCCGCGGAGCGACAGGTCCAGGATCTGCAGCAGCGAGCTCTTGCGCTCGAACAGCTCGAAGAGCTGGCGCAGCCGGCTGACGTCCTGCGCGAGCTCCTGCACCGACAGCAGGTTGCGCTCGCCGGAGATGACGTATTGCTCGGCGCCTTCGGCCAGGGCGCGATTGCCGGCCTCGAGCGCCGCGGTGAGCAGGCGGATCATGTCCTGCTTGATCTCGCGCAGCTCGCCCTGCAGGTGCGCGCGCACGTCCTCGAAGCTCTGCCCGGCGTAGTTCTGGTTCATGAAGTTGGCCGCCTCGACGAGCTCCGAGGGGTTGAACTCCCGCTCGGTGACCAGGATGCGGTTCTGCACGTCGCCTTCGGGCGTGACCACGATGAGCAGGATCCGCTTCTCGGACAGGCGCAGGAACTCCAGGTGCCGGAACGTGACCGCGCGCCGCCGCGGCGTCATGACCACGCCGGCGAATTGGGTCAATTGCGAGAGCAGCTGCGAGGCCGCGGTGACCACGCGCTGCGGGTTGTCGGGGTGCAGCTCGGCCTCGAGCTGCTGCAGCTCCCCGGTGTCGAGGCTCTTCACCACCAGCAGCGTGTCGACGAAGAAGCGGTAGCCGAGCGGCGTGGGAACGCGGCCGGCGGAGGTGTGCGGGCTCGCGATGAAGCCCATGTCCTCCAGGTCCGACATCACGTTGCGGATCGTGGCGGGCGAAAGGTCGAGCCCGGAGTACTTGGACAGGGTGCGCGAGCCGATCGGCTGTCCCTCGGCAATGTAGCGCTCGATCAACGTCTTGAGCAGGATCTGGGCGCGCTTGTCGAGCATCGAATCATTGTACACTCCGAGCATGGCACCGGCGTTCCGGCGCGTTGCTCTGATCGGCAAGCTGGGCAGCGCCGAGATCGCCGCCTCGCTGCACGAACTGCGCGAGCTGCTTCGGCGCCGCGGCTGCGAGGTGCTCCTCGAGCGCGAGACCGCCGCCACGCTGCAGTCCGGCGGCGAGCCCTACGAGACGCTCGGCGCGCATGCCGACCTCGCGGTGGTGGTGGGCGGCGACGGCACCATGCTCGCCGCCGCCCGCAACCTCGTGCGCCACCAGGTCCCGCTCGTCGGCGTGAACCAGGGCCGCGTCGGCTTCATGACCGACATCGGGCACCGCGACATGGGGCGCGGCATCGGCGGCATCCTCGACGGACACTACACGCTCGAGGAGCGCGCGCTGCTCGACGCCGAGATCGTGCGCGGCGGGGAAACCGTGCTGCGGACGCTGGCGCTCAACGAGGCGGTGCTCGGCAAGGGGGCGCAGGGGCGGCTGATCGAGTTCAGCCTGTCGCTCGACGGCGATTTCGTCTATACCCTGCGCGCCGACGGCATGATCGTCGCCACGCCCACCGGCTCCACGGCCTATGCGCTGTCGGCGCAGGGGCCGATCCTGCATCCGGCCGTGCCCGCGTTCGCCCTGGTGCCGCTCAACCCGCACACGCTCTCGGCGCGGCCGGTGAGCGTCAGCGATCGCAGCACCATCGAGATCGTGCTTGAGCGCGCCATCGACGCGCGCGCGCACTTCGATGGCTTCGGCCTCACCGACATGGCCGAAGGCGACCGGCTGCTCCTCAAGCGCTCCGCGGACACGGTGCGCTTCGTGCATCCGCCCGGCTACCGCTTCTTCGCCACCCTGCGCGAGAAGCTGCGCTGGAGCGAGCTGGTGGACAAGAGCCGCGAAGCCTAGCCGTGCTGCGGGTGCTCGAAATCCGCGATTTCGTCATCGTGCGCAGCGCCAGCCTCGAGCTCGACGCCGGGTTCACCGCGCTCACCGGCGAGACCGGCGCGGGCAAGTCCATCCTCGTCGACGCCCTCGAGCTCCTGGTGGGGGCGCGCGCCGAGGCGGCCGTGGTGCGCGAGGGCGCCGAGCGCGCCGAGCTCTCGGCGCTGTTCGACGCGGACCTGTCCGCCTGGCTCGCCGAGCGCGAGCTGCAGGGCGACCCGGGGCAGGTGGTGCTGCGGCGCACGCTCGACCGCTCCGGGCGCTCGCGCTGCTTCATCAACGGCCATGCCGCCACCCTCGCGCAGCTGCGCGAGGCGGGCGAGCTGCTCGTCGACATCCACGGGCAGCATGCGCACCAGTCGCTGCTGCGCGCGCCGGCGCAGCGGGCGCTGCTCGACGCCCACGCCGGCGCCGAGGCCGTGGCGCGGCAGGTTGCGGACGCGCACCGCGACTGGAAGCGCCTGGAGCGCCTCGCGCTCGAGGCGCAGCGCGACTTCGCCGCGCGCGAAGCCGAGCGCGGCGTGCTCGCCGAGCAGGCGCGCGCGCTGCGCGCGCTCGGCCCGAAGGCGGGGGAATGGGAAGCGCTGGCGGTCGAGCACGAGCGGCTCGCGCACGGCTCGAGCCTGCTGGCCGGCGCGCAGTCCTCGCTCGAGGCGCTCGCCGAGGCCGACGGCGCGGCGCTGTCGCAGCTCTCGGCCGTGGCGGGCCGCCTGCGCGCGCTTTCGCAGCACGACGCGCGCCTCGCCGGCATTGCCGATCTGCTCGACTCGGCGCATGCGCAGGCGTCGGAGGCGGCCCGCGAGCTGCGCCACTACTCCTCGCGCGTGGAGCTCGATCCGCAGGCGCTGCGCGACGCCGAAGCGCGCATCGAGGCCCTGCACGCCGCGGCGCGGCGCGAGCGCGTGCGGCCCGAGGCGCTGCCGCAGCGCCTGGCGGAGGTCGAGGCGCGGCTCGCGGAGCTCGCGCTGGCGGTGGATCCGCAGGCGCTGCAGCGCGAGGTCGCGGCGGCGCGCGAGCGCTTCGCCGCGGCCGCGGCAACCCTTTCCGCCCGGCGCGCCGCGGCGGCGCAGGCCCTGTCCAAGGCGGTCACCGCGGCGATGCAGCGGCTCGCCATGGCCGCCGCGCGCTTCTCGGTGGCGCTGCGCCCCGCGGAGGAGCCGGGCGCCGCCGGCGCGGAGGAGGTCGAGTTCGAGGTCGCTTCGCACGCGGGCCTGCCGCTAAGGCCGCTCGCCAAGGTGGCCTCCGGCGGCGAGCTCTCGCGCGTCAGCCTCGCGATCCAGCTCGTGGCGGCGAAGGCCTCGCCGGTGAGCACGCTCGTGTTCGACGAGGTGGATGCGGGGATCGGCGGCGCGGTCGCCGAGACGATCGGGCGCGCGCTGCGCCGGCTCGGCGCCGAGCGCCAGGTGCTGTGCGTGACGCACCTGCCGCAGGTCGCGGCCGCGGCGCATGCGCAATGGTCGGTGGTCAAGTCCGCCGCGCGCGGCAAGGTGACGGTGCAGGCCGAGCGCCTGACGCGCGCCCAGCGCATCGAGGAGCTGGCGCGCATGCTGGGCGGCTCCGAGAGCACTGCGCGCCGCCACGCCGCCGAGCTGCTCGACGCGGGCTAGGGGCGGTGAGGGCAGTTCTTCTTGACGCAGTCGGCGTACAGCGCGAGCGAGTGCCCGTGCAGCTCGAAGCCGCGCTGGCGCGCGACGTCGACCTGCCGCTTCTCGATGTCGGCGTCGTAGAACTCCTCGACGCGGCCGCATTGCAGGCACACGAGGTGGTCGTGGTGCCCGCCCTGGTTGAGCTCGTAGACCGCCTTGCCGGTCTCGAAGTGCTGCCGGCTCAGGAGCCCCGCGTGCTCGAACTGCGTGAGCACGCGGTAGACGGTGGCCAGTCCGACGTCGATGCCTTCGGCGAGCAGCGCCCGATACACGTCTTCGGCCGAGAGGTGCCGCACCTTGCTCGACTCGAACAGCTCGAGGATCTTGCGGCGCGGCAGCGTGGCCTTGAGCCCGCTGTCCCTCAGGCTTTGCACTGAGCTCATCGGCTGTCATTATATGCGCGTGAAAAGCCAGCACCTGATCGCGCTCGCCTGCGCGGCCGCGGCCGCGCAGGCCTGCACCTACGTGCCGCGCATTCCCGGCGTGACGCCCTACCGGATGGAGATCCAGCAGGGCAACTTCGTGTCGCAGGACATGATCTCGCAGTTGAAGCCCGGCATGACCAAGGAGCAGGTCCGCTTCGTGCTGGGCACGCCGCTCGTCACCGATCTGTTCCATCCCGATCGCTGGGATTACGTGTACTGGCGCGAGACCCCCGACGGCCGGCGCGAGCAGCGCAACCTGGTGGTGCACTTCAGCAGCGGGCAGCTGGCGCGCATCGACGGCGACGTGGTTCCCTCGGGGGGGCAATGAAGGTCGCCGTGGCCGGCGCCGGGGGGCGCATGGGCCGAACCCTGGTGGAGGCGGTGCTCGCCGACCGCGCCCTGACGCTCGCCGCGGCCTTCGACGTGCCGGGCAGCGCGGCGATCGGCCAGGCCGCCGGGCCCGTCACGATTACGGCCGACGCGAAGGCGGCCGCGCAGGCGGCCGACGTGGTGATCGACTTCACCCGGCCCGAGGGTACCCTCGCGCACCTCGAGCACGCCCGCGCCATGGTCATCGGGACCACCGGCTTTTCGCCCGCGGACCGGTCGGCGATCGAGCGCGCGGCGCAGCGCATCCCGATCGCCATGGCGGCCAACTTCGCGGTCGGGGTCAATGCCGTCTACAGGCTCGCCGAGACCGCGGCGCGGATCCTCGGCGACGCCTACGACGTCGAGATCGTCGAGGCGCATCACCGGCACAAGGTCGACGCGCCCTCGGGCACCGCGCTGGCGCTCGGCGAGGTCGTGGCCAAGGTCTTGAAGCGGGACCTGAAAACCGACGCGGTGTGGGGCCGGCACGGCGACACGGGCGAGCGAGCGCCCAGGGCCATCGGTTTTCACGCCATCCGGGGCGGCGACATCGTGGGCGAGCACACGGTGATCTTCGCCGGCAGCGGCGAGCGCGTGGAGGTCACGGTCCGCTCGCAAAGCCGAATGACGTACGCGGCCGGGGCGTTGCGGGCGGCGAAGTTTCTGCGCGGACGCGCCGCCGGCCTCTACGGCATGGCCGACGTCCTCGGCCTGGGCGTATAATCCTTCCTCCAACAGAGCGGGAGCGGCCGGCGCCTCTCCCGCTTTTCGCATCCGCCTCCATTCGATGTCGAGCGCACAAGAAGCCGTCCTGGTCCTCGCGGACGGCACGGTGTTCCGCGGCCGCAGCGTCGGCGCGCGCGGCGCCGCCGTGGGCGAGGTGGTGTTCAACACCGCGATGTCGGGCTACCAGGAGATCCTCACCGATCCCTCCTACTGCCGCCAGCTCGTCACGCTCACGTATCCGCACATCGGCAATACCGGGGTGAACGCGGAGGACGCGGAGTCGGGCCGGATCCACGCCGAAGGCCTCATCGTGCGCGACGTGCCCCGGCGGCACTCGAGCTGGCGTGCCGAGCGCAGCCTCGCCGAGGCCCTCGCCGCGAGCGGGGTGCCGGCCATCGCCGAGGTGGACACCCGGCGGCTCACGCGGGTGCTGCGCACCGCAGGCGCGCAGGCCGGGTGCCTCATGGCGGGCGAAGCGGACGTCGAGGCCGCGGCGGCCAAGGCACGCGCCTTCGCAGGCCTCGCGGGCATGGACCTCGCCCGGGTGGTGAGCACGCAGGAGCCCTACGAGTGGACCGAGGGGCTGTGGGATCCGCGCGCGGGCTATCGGCGCATCGACAGCCCACGCCACCACGTCGTGGCGTACGACTATGGCGTGAAGCGCAACATCCTGCGCATGCTCGCGGCACGCGGTGCGCGCGTCACCGTCGTTCCGGCGCAGTCTGCGGCGCGCGAAGTGCTTCGCCTGAAGCCCGACGGCGTGTTCCTGTCCAACGGGCCGGGCGATCCCGAGCCCTGCGACTACGCCATCGAGGCGATCGGCGAGATCCTGGATGCGACGCGCGTGCCGGTGTTCGGCATCTGCCTCGGCCACCAGCTCCTGGGGCTCGCCTCGGGCGCGAAGACGCTGAAGATGAAGTTCGGGCATCACGGCGCGAACCACCCGGTGAAGGAGCTCGACACCGGCCGCGTGGCCATTACCAGCCAGAACCACGGCTTCGCCGTCGACCCGGCCTCGCTCCCCGACCGCATGCGCCCCACCCACGTATCGCTCTTCGACGGCTCCCTCCAGGGGCTTGCGCGCACGGACCGTCCGGCGTTCGGATTCCAGGGGCACCCGGAGGCGAGCCCCGGGCCGCACGACATCGGGTATCTCTTCGACCGCTTCGCAAGGCTGATGGACGATGCCAAGGCGTAACGACCTCACGAGCATCCTCATCATCGGCGCCGGGCCGATCGTGATCGGGCAGGCCTGCGAGTTCGACTATTCCGGGGTGCAGGCGTGCAAGGCGCTGCGCGCGGAGGGCTACCGCGTCATCCTGGTGAATTCCAACCCGGCCACCATCATGACGGACCCGCAGATGGCCGACGCCACCTACATCGAGCCGGTGCATTGGCAGGTGGTGGCGCGCATCATCGAGCGCGAGCGCCCGGACGCCCTGCTGCCCACCATGGGCGGGCAGACGGCGCTCAATTGCGCGCTGGACCTCGCGCGCGAGGGCGTGCTCGAGAAATTCGGCGTCGAGCTGATCGGCGCCTCGCGCGCGGCCATCGACAAGGCCGAGGACCGCGAAAAGTTCAAGCGGGCCATGACGCGCATCGGTCTCGAGTCGGCCCGCTCCGCGCTGGCGCACTCGCTGGAGGAGGCGCTGCAGGTGCAGGCGCGCCTGGGATTCCCGGTGGTCATCCGGCCCTCGTTCACGCTCGGCGGCTCCGGCGGCGGAATCGCCTACAACCGCGAGGAGTTCGTCGCCATCTGCGAGCGCGGGCTCGAGGCCTCGCCCACCCGCGAGCTGCTGATCGAGGAGTCGCTCATCGGCTGGAAGGAGTTCGAGATGGAAGTCGTGCGCGACCGCGCCGACAACTGCATCATCGTGTGCGCCATCGAGAACCTCGACCCCATGGGCGTGCACACCGGCGACTCGATCACCGTCGCCCCGGCCCAGACGCTCACCGACAAGGAGTACCAGCGCCTGCGCGACGCCTCGATCGCGGTGCTGCGCGAGATCGGCGTCGAGACCGGCGGCTCGAACGTGCAGTTCGCCATCAACCCGGCCGACGGGCGCATGGTGGTGATCGAGATGAACCCGCGCGTGTCGCGCTCCAGCGCGCTCGCCTCGAAGGCCACCGGCTTCCCGATCGCCAAGGTGGCGGCCAAGCTGGCGGTGGGCTACACGCTCGACGAGATCGCCAACGAGGTCACCGGCGGCGCCACGCCGGCGTCCTTCGAGCCGGCGATCGACTACGTGGTCACCAAGGTACCGCGCTTCGCCTTCGAGAAGTTCCCGCAGGCAAACGACCGGCTCACCACGCAGATGAAGTCGGTGGGCGAGGTGATGGCGATCGGGCGCACCTTCCAGGAGTCGTTCCAGAAGGCGCTGCGCGGCCTGGAAGTGGGCGTGGACGGCCTCAACCAGCGCACGCGCGACCGCGAGACGCTGGAAAAGGAGCTCGGCGAGCCGGGCCCGGAGCGCATCTGGTACGTGGGCGACGCCTTCGAGAACGGCTTCACGCTGGAGGAGGTGCATCGGCTCACGGGCATCGATCCGTGGTTCCTCGACCAGATCCGGGAGATCGTGGAGCTCGAGATGGAGCTCGACGACCGCAGGCTGGAGGACATCGACCGCGAGCGGCTGTTGTTCCTCAAGAGGAAGGGCTTCTCGGACAGGCGCCTCGCCTACCTCTTCAACACCCGGGAGCAGGAGGTCCGCCGGAAGCGCCACGCCCTGGGCATCCGGCCGGTGTACAAGCGCGTCGACACCTGCGCCGCGGAATTCGCGGCGAAGACCGCGTACCTCTATTCCACCTACGAGGAGGAGTGCGAGGCGCAGCCCACCGACCGGCGCAAGATCATGGTGCTCGGCGGCGGGCCGAACCGCATCGGCCAGGGCATCGAGTTCGACTACTGCTGCGTGCATGCCGCGTTCGCCCTCAAGGCCGACGGCTTCGAGACCATCATGGTCAACTGCAACCCGGAGACCGTCTCGACCGACTACGACACCTCCGACCGGCTGTACTTCGAGCCGCTCACGCTGGAGGACGTGCTCGAGATCGTCGCGACCGAGAAGCCCTGGGGCGTGATCGTGCAGTACGGCGGCCAGACGCCGCTCAGGCTCGCCCGCGACCTCGCCGAAGCTGGCGTGCCCATCCTCGGCACGAGCGCCGAGTCCATCGACGCCGCGGAGGATCGCAGCCGCTTCCAGCAGCTTCTCGAGAAGCTCAAGCTGCGCCAGCCGCCCAACCGCACGGCGCGCTCGGCCGAGGAGGCGGTGCGCCAGGCCGAGGAGATCGGCTACCCGGTGGTGGTGCGGCCGAGCTACGTGCTCGGCGGGCGCGCCATGGAGATCGTGCACCAGCGCGCCGAGCTCGAGCGCTACATGGAGAACGCGGTCAAGGTGTCCAATGACGCGCCCGTGCTGCTTGACCGCTACCTGTCGGACGCGATCGAGGTCGACGTCGACTGCGTGAGCGACGGCGCCGAGGTGCTGATCGGCGGCATCATGGAGCACGTGGAGCAGGCCGGCGTGCACTCGGGGGACTCGGCCTGCTGCCTGCCGCCGCACTCGCTCGCGAGCCACGTCGAGCGCGAGCTGCGCCGCCAGACGCGCCTGCTCGCGCGCGCGCTCGAGGTGGTCGGGCTCATGAACGTGCAGTACGCCATCCAGCGCGACACGGTGTATGTGCTGGAAGTGAACCCGCGCGCCTCGCGCACGGTGCCGTACGTGTCGAAGGCGACGGGGCAGCCGCTCGCGATGATCGCCGCGCGCTGCATGGCCGGGCGCAGCCTCAAGGCGCAGGGCGCGGCGGAGGTCACGCCGGAGTACTTCTCGGTGAAGGAGGCGGTATTCCCGTTCGCCAAGTTCCCGGGGGTGGACACGATCCTCGGGCCCGAGATGAAGTCGACCGGCGAGGTCATGGGGGTGGGCAAGACCTTCGGCGAGGCCTTCGTCAAGTCGCAGATCGGCGCGGGCGTGCGCCTGCCGCGCGGCGGGCGCGCCTTCATCAGCGTGCGCGACGGCGACAAGCACGCCGCCGTGCAGGTGGCGCGCGACCTGGCCGACCTGGGGTTCGCGCTCATCGCCACGCGGGGCACGGCGGCGGTGCTCGCCTCGCACGGCATCGCGGTGACGCCGGTCAACAAGGTGACCGAGGGCCGCCCGCACATCGTCGACATGATCAAGAATGGCGACGTCAGCTTCATCGTCAACACGGTCGAGGCCACCCGCACCGCGGTGTCCGACTCGCGCGCCATCCGCACCACGGCGCTGGCGAAGCGGGTGACCTACTACACCACCGTGGCGGGCGCCAAGGCGGCCTGCGCGGGGATGAAGCACCTGCCGGCGCTCGAGCCCTACCGCCTGCAGGACCTGCATGCCAAACTAGAGACTGCCACCAGCCCCTGACATGCCGAAAACGCCCATGACGAAGCGCGGCGCCGAGCTGCTGCGCGAGGAGCTGCACCGCCTGAAGACGGTCGAGCGGCCGGCCAACTCGTCGGCCATCGCCGAGGCGCGCGCGCACGGTGACCTCTCCGAGAACGCCGAGTACCACGCGGCGCGCGAGCGCGCCGGCTTCATCGAGGGCCGTATCGGCGAGCTGGAGGCGAAGCTCGCCAACGCCCAGGTCATCGACCCCAAGCTGCTCGACGCCGACGGGCGCTGCGTCTTCGGCGCCACGGTCGAGGTGCAGGACGAAGCCGGCGAGGCCTCGACCTGGCAGATCGTGGGCGAGGACGAGGCCGACATCAAGGAAGGCCGCATCTCGGTGAGCTCGCCCATCGCCCGCGCCCTCATCGGCAAGGAGGCGGGCGAATCGGTCGAGGTCCAGACCCCCGGCGGGCTCAAGCGCTACGACATCGTCGACGTGCGCTACGAGTAGCGGGAATTTCCGCGCCTCCCCGCTGTTCACCGCCCTGGGAGGCTGCTCATGAACCGAATCGCGTCATGCCTCGTCGCGCTGGCCCTTGCCGGCTGCGCCACCGTCGACCGCCCCGAAGGCAACATCGCGGGCTACTGCACCCCGGACAACGCCGTGCGCCTGGGCAGCCAGGGGCGTGCCTACCTGGGCGGCTGCCCGCGGGACGCCGAGGGCGCCTTCCTCGCCGGCCTGCAGCGGGGGCGCGCCCTGCAGCCGGTCCCGGCGCAGGCCTGGCCCTACCTGGCCCGCATGGAAGCGCTCGAGCGCCAGCTGGTCGGCGCGGCCTCCGAGGCGGAGCGCGAGACGCTGCGCGAGCGCCTGCGCGAAGCCGAGTTCTGGGCCATTCTGCTGCTCAACACGCCGGGAACCGCCGAGGGGATGTCTTGAGGCGCTCGGCGCCTGCCGCAGCTGTCATCGGCGTCAGCCTGCTGCTCGGCGGTTGTGCGGGAATCGCGAGGTCCCCCGGAGACGTGGCCGCCTATTGCGCCCCCGACAACGCGGTGCGCCTTGGCAGCGAAGGCCGCGCCTACCTGGGCGGCTGTCCGCCCGAGCGCGAGAGCGCCTTCCTCGCGGGCCTCGAGCGGGGGCGGGCGCTGCGCCTGCCGCCGCCGCAGGCGCAGCCTTACCTCGAACGCATCGCCGAGAACGAGCGGCTGCTCGTGGCCGCCGCATCCGAGGCGGAGCGCGAGCCGCTGCGCCAGCGGTTGCGCGAAGCCGAGTGGTGGGCGATCCACCTGCTCAATGCGCCCGGCTCCTACAACATCGATTAGAAACAGCACAGCCGCGCGGGGAACTTTCCCCGCGCGGTCTTGTTTCAGCCTCATGAGAACCGTCATTTGCGCCCTGGCGGCGGCGCTCGCCGGATGCGCCGGCCTGCAGCAGCCCGCGCCCGCCGACGTCGCCGCCTACTGCACGCCCGAGAACGCCTTTCGCCTCGGCTCCCAATCGCGCGCCTATTTCGGCGGCTGCCCGCCGCACGCCGAGCCTGCTTTCCTCGAGGCGCTCGCGCGGGGCCGCGCGCTGGTGATGACTGTGCCGCAAGCCTATCCCTACTACGCGCGAATGGCCGAGACCGAGCAGCAGCTTCTGGCGGCGCAGTCGGAGCCGGAGCGCGAGAAGCTGCGCACGCGGCTGCGCGAGCTCGAGTGGTGGGCGATCCACATCTTCAACGCGCCGGGCACTTACGCCCCGGGCAGCGGCAGGACATAGCCGAGCCGCGTCCCCGCTTCAGGGTTTTTCCTCGACCATCCGGCGCAGCCGCTCGCGCGCCACGATCCGGTCCACCTTGCCGGCGCCGTTGAGCGGCAGGTCGCGCTCCTCGATGATGCGCACGAAGCGCGGATGCGCGTATTTCGGCCCGTGGTCGAGGCAATGGGTTTTCAGCGCCTCCGGGTCCGCGCGGGCGCCGCGCTTGAGCACCACGAGCGCTGCCGGAACATAGCCCTTCACCGCGTGCGGCACCGGCGCCACGACCGCGTTGGCCACCGCGGGATGGCGAAAGAGCAGGTCTTCCACCTCCTTCGGATAGATGTTCTCGCCGCCGCAGGAAAACATGTCGTCCACCCGCGTCTTGAAGTAATAGAACCCATCGCGGTCCCGCCGGAACACGTCGCCGGTGCGCAGCCAGCCGTCGACCAGCTTGTCGCGCGTGACCTCGGGCCGCTTGTGGTAGCCGGCGCAGTTGTACGGCGACTTCAGCCACACCTCGCCCTCGGCTTCCCCTTCGGGTGGCTGATCCCTGCCGTCGGCGCCGACCAGGCGCACCTGGAACTCGGGGGCCTGCACCCCCGGCGAGCCGCGCGGCACCGGGCGAGCGTCCAGCGGCGGCCGGAAGGGGCTGCCGCCTTCGGTCAGGCCGTAGCTCTCCGACACGCGCACCCCCGGCAGCGCGCGCTCCACTTCGTCCATGAGCTCGTGCGTCACGACGGCCGATCCGATGGTGAGCTGCTTCAGGGCGGACAGGTCGAGCCGCGCGAGCGCATCGCGATGCTGCAGGAACATGGTGAAGACCGCGGCCACGCCGCGCGAGGAGGTGCAGCGGTACTTGGCGAGCGCCTCGAGGTAGGCGCGCGGCTCGTAGCCCGGCATGAGCACGAACGACGCGCCCGCGTAGAGCATCGGCTTCACCGTGCCGCGCATGGCGTTCTTGTGGAACAGCGGCAGCGCGATCAGGCCGCGCTCGTCGGGGTGCGTGGGCCAGTGGCGCTGGTTGTACCGGACATACCAGAGCATGCCCGCGTGCGTCATGATCGCGCCCTTGGGCAGGCCGGTGGAGCCGGAGGTATAGGGCTGGAACGCCTGCGCGCCGGAGGCGAGCGCCGGCGGCTGCGCAAGCCGCGGGCTCGCGTCGCGTCGGCGCTCGTACCCGGGATCGAGCACGACCACGCTCGGCGTCGAGCGCGCGATCTCGAGGGCATCGGGGTGCGCTTCGGGCTCCACGAACACGGCCCGGCATTCGGCGTCCTCGAGGATGAACCGGAGCGTGTCGCGCGCCAGGCGCGTGTTGATGGCGACCGGGATCGCGCCCGCGCGCATCGCGCCGAAGAAGATCTCGAGAAACTCGACCCGGTTGCCGACGATCATGCCGACGCGCCCGCCCGGCTCGACGCCGAGCGCGCGCACCAGGCCGGCGACGCGGTCGGCCCGCTCGTCGAGCTGCGCGTAGGTGATCCGGCGCTCGCGGCCGCCGTGGAGATCGATGATGGCCACCTTGTCCGGCGAGCGCCGGACCGAGTCCGCGAAGAAGTAGCCGAGGTTGGTTTCGCGAGTCATTGCTTTCCAAGATAGGAGGCGATCATCCAGGCGTAGACCCGGGCGGCGTCGAAGGTCCTGTCGACCGAGGCCATGTCGAGGTCGGTGTGCGCGAAGGCCTGCTCGCCCGAGCCGAAATTGGCGGTCGAGATCCCGACCGCATTGAGGTAGCCCTGGTCGTGCGCCGACTGGCCGTAGAAGGTCTCCGGCGCCCGGCCCAGCATCGCCACGCAGCCGGCCTTGAGCAGCCGCACCACCGGAGCGTCCTCGGTCACGAGGCTCGGATACATGACCGGGCCTTTCTCCACGCTCACCCGCAAGGGCTTGCCGGAGACCGGATCGGGCCAGCCCTGCATCGAGCGCGCCACGCGCTCGACCTCCGCCACGGCGGCATCGGGGTCCTCGCCGGGCAGCAGGCGCCGGTCGAGGCCGATCTCGCAGCGATCCTGGACCGTGTGCGTGGACTTGGGATAGCTCTCGATGCGGTTGCAGGTGAGCCAGGCGGTGCCCAGCTGCGGGTGCGAGCGATCGTTCGGGATCTGCTCGCGCAGCCGCCGCAGCAGCTCCAGCGCGCCGGAGATGGCGTTCGCCGCGTCGTTGGGCCGGCTGGAATGGCCGGGGGTGCCGTGGACCACCGCCTTGATATCGACCCGCCCGCGATTTCCCAGCTGCAGCTTGAGGCTGTTGCCGTAGACGAAGGCGATGTCGGCGCGCACCCCTTCCTTCTCCACGACGTTGCGGATGGCGTCGTGCTTGCCGGTTTCCCCGGACACGCAGCAGACGAAAAAGAGCACCCCGTCCAGCGCGATGCCGGCGGCCTGCACCGCCTCCAGCGCGTGGAGCATCGCAGCCATGGTCCCCTTCTGCTCGCTCGCGCCTTTGCCGAGCACGGCTTCGCCGGGCAGGCCGTGGGGCGTCGCGTCGATCACGGCGCCGCCGTACGGGTCGGGCATGGTCGAGGGCGGCTGGTTCATGGCGTGCGTGACGAGCATGAGCGAGCGCCCGGAGCGACCGCTGCCTTTCTGCGCGATGAGGTTGCCCATGCCGTCGAGGCGTGCGCCCGCCATGCCGAGCGCCCGCATCCGGGGAAGCAGCGCCTTTTCCATGAACGCGCGCAGCTCGGGCTCCTCCTCGAGGAGCGCCGTCTGCGGGCTCGGCACGCGCACGAGCTCCTGCAGCAGCGTTTTCGCGCGGCTGCGGGAAAGATGCGGCTCGAGCCTGCGGGCAAGCGGATCGGTGCTCATGTCGGCGGGAGTCTCAGCCATTTCGGCGGGCGGGGCGGGCGCGGTTTCGCAGGCGGCATCTATCGCGAATTTAGAATAATCTGCGCAAATTGGTGATTTGTTCCGGATTATCCCTCTCCCTAAGATGTGGCGGCCATGAAAAGCAAGATGCGCGCGGTGGCGATCCGCCAGCACGGCGGCGTGGAGCAGATGAAGCTCGAGGAGTGGCCGCTCCCGGAAGTGGCGGCGGGCCACGCCCTGGTCGAGATCAAGGCCTGCGGCCTGAACTACATGGATGTGTTCGTGCTGCACGGCATGCCGGATCTGCCCACCAGGATGCCGCGCATCATGGGCGGCGACATCGCGGGCGTCGTGCGGGAAGTCGGCGAGGGCGTGGAGCAGGCCTGGATCGGCAAGCGCGTCGTGCTCTTTCCGCGCTTTCCGGGCGGGGGCGTGCTCGGCGAGCACGGCAACGGCGGCCTGTGCGAGTACATCGCGGTGGACCAGCGCCAGCTGATCGAGATCCCCGACGGGGTGAGCTTTCGCGAGGCGGCGGCCCTGCCGATCGCCTACGGCACGTCGCACCGCATGCTCTATACGCGCGGCCGCCTGCAGAAGGGGGAGAAGGTCCTGATCCTGGGGGCGAGCGGCGGGGTCGGCGTGTCGTGCCTTCAGTTCGCCAAGATGTCCGGTGCGGAGGTCTACGCCGTCACCAGCAGCGAGGAAAAGGCCGCCAAGCTCAAGGCGCTGGGGGCCGATCACGTCATCGACACCTCGGCGAATCCCGATTTCTCCCGGGCGGTCTGGGCCGCGAGCGGCAAGAAGGGCGTCGACGTCGCGGTGAACTTCACCGGCGGCGATACCTGGATCCCCACGCAGCGGTGCATGGCCGTGGACGGCCGCATCCTCACCTGCGGCTCCACCGCCGGGCACCTGTGCACCATCGACGTGCGCTTCGTCTGGTTCCGCGAGATCGAGATCATCGGCTCGCGCGCCTACCTGCCCGAGGACATCGTGGCCTGCCTCGACTTCGTCGCGCGCAAGGCCCTCGCGCCGGTGGTGGAGAAGGAGCTGCCGCTCGCGGAGGCCGCCGAGGGCGTGCGCATGCTCGAGGAGCGGCGCGTGTTCGGGAAGGTGCTGGTGCACGTCGGCGCATGAGCGGGGCGGCCCCGAACCTCGGCAGCATCGGCGCCGAATTCCGCCACGAGGACCGCCCGGCAATCATCGACCTCGCCGTCGGCGAGGCGCCGCGCGAGACGAGCTGGCGCGCCTACAACGAGCGCTGCGACGCCCTCGCCCGCGGCCTCGCGCGCCGGGGGCTCGCGCCCGGCGAGCGCATCGCCCTCGTCTCGGGGAACCGTGCCGAGTTCCTCGAGGTCTTCTACGGCGCGATGCGTGCCGGCGTGGTGCCGGTGCTCGTGAACATCCTGCAGCCGCCGGAGACCATCGCGTGGGTCATGCGCAACTCCGGCGTGCGCCTCATCTTCTGCGAGGCGGCGCTGCGCCGCCTCTGCCCGCCGGGCCTGCCCGCGGTGGTGTTCGAGGAGGACTATGGCGCGTTCCTCGACCCCGGCGCGTGGACGCCGTACGCACCGGCCCATGACGACATCGCGTTCCACGCCTATACCTCGGGCTCCACCGGCAGGCCTAAGGGCGTGCTGCTCTCGCACCGCGCGCACTCGTGGGTGGCCGAGACCATGTCGCGCGACCGCGACTTCGGCCCGGCCGACCGCATGGTGGTCGCCGCCGCCCTCTACCACAAGCACGGCATGAATTCGATCAAGTGCGTGCTGGTCGGGGGCTCGACGCTCATCCTGCTGCGCAAGTTCGAGGCGCGCCGCTACCTCGAGACGGCGACGCGCTATCGCGCCACCGTGGTCTCGGGCGTGCCGACGATGTTCGCGCTCATGCTGCAGCATCGCGACCTCATGGACGGGCAGGACTATTCCTACGTGCGCCTCGCCACGCTGGGCGGCGCGCCGGCCTCCGACGTGCTGGTCGACGAGGTGACGGCGCGCTTTCCGAAGGCGCGCATCCACCTCATCTTCGGCATCACCGAGGCGAGCGCGGCGCTCTTCGGCAAGCACCCCGAGGGAAAGCCGAAGCCGCGCCACTCGCTCGGCTGGCCGCTGCCGGGCAACGAGCTGCGCCTGGTCGGCGGGGAGCGCGACGACTTCGGCGTGCTCGAGGTGCGCAATCCCGGCCTCATGTCCGGCTATGTCAACGATCCCGAGGAGACCGCGCGCAAGCTCAGGGACGGCTGGTATCACAGCGGCGACATCCTGCGCCGCGACGCCGAGGGCTGGTATTACTTCGTCGGCCGCTCCGACGACATGTTCGTCTCGAGCGGGCACAACATCTATCCGCAGGACGTCGAGATCATGCTCGAGCGCCACGACGACATCGAGCAGGCGGTGGTGGTGCCGGTGCCCGACGAGGTGAAGCACACCCTGCCGGTGGCCTTCATTGTGAAGCGCCGGGGCTCGGACCTTGACCCGGAGGCGGTCAAGCAGTATGCGCTCGAGCACGCGCCGCCCTACCAGCACCCGCGGCAGGTGCACTTCGTGGAGGCGCTGCCGGTGAACACGGTAGGCAAGATCGACCGGCGCGCGCTCACCGCGCGCGCCCGCGAGCTCTGGGAGGCGCGATGACGCTCGAGGAGGCACAGGCGCTGGTGGACCGCGGCCCGTACCTGCGCTGGCTCGGGCTGAAGGTCGTCGCGGTGGCCGAGGACGCGGTGGAGGTGCGCGCCACCTGGCGCGAGGACTGGGTGGCGAATCCTAGCCTCATGCAGACCCACGGCGGCATCCTCGCGGCGCTCATCGATTTCGCCGCCGACTTCGCGCTCATCGGCCGCCTCGGCCGGCTCGTGCCGACCATCGACATGCGCGTCGACTACCACCGCCTCGCGAAGCCCGGGGACCTCACCGTGCGCGGCCGGGTGATCAAGTTCGGTCGCCAGTTCTCGGTCTGCGAGGCGCAGGTGCTGGATGCGGCCGGCGAGCTCGTCGCGAGCGGCCGCGGCACCTACCTCAGCGCGCCGCCGCCGGAGAAAAAGCCCGCATGAGGCCCGATGTCCTCGTGATCGGCGGCGGCAACGCGGCGCTCTGCGCGGCGCTGACGGCGCGCGAGGCGGGCGCGAGCGTGCTCGTGCTGGAGGCCTCGCCGCGCGCGTGGCGCGGCGGCAACTCGCCGCACACCCGCAACATCCGCTGCATGCATGACGCTCCGGACGGGGT
This sequence comes from Burkholderiales bacterium, assembly GCA_035540415.1. Classification (GTDB taxonomy): domain Bacteria; phylum Pseudomonadota; class Gammaproteobacteria; order Burkholderiales; family SG8-39; genus SCGC-AG-212-J23. Next base: position 18,743 of record DATLGR010000027.1, read on the forward strand.
GCTCACCGACGCCTACCCCGAGGAGGAGTTCTGGCAGGATCTTCTCAAGGTCACCGGCGGCGAGACCGACGAGCGCCTGGCGCGGCTCGTCATCCGGCACTCGGCCACCGTGCGCCCCTGGATGCACCGGCACGGCGTGCGCTTCCAGAAGCCGCTGTCAGGGACGCTGCACCTCGCGCGCACCAACGCCTTCTTCATGGGCGGCGGCAAGGCGCTGGTGAACGCGTACTACCGCAGCGCCGAGGCGCTCGGCGTGGCAGTGCTCTACGACACGCCGATCGACGCGCTGGAGCTCGACGGCGGCCGCTTCATCGCGGCGCGCGCCGGGGACCGCCGCTTCGAGGCGCGCGCCTGCGTGCTCGCCTGCGGCGGCTTCGAGTCCAACCGCGAGTGGCTGCGCGAGGCCTGGGGCGAGGTGAACGGGGAGTGGCCGGCCGAGAACTTCCTCATCCGCGGCACCCGCTACAACCAGGGCGTGGTGCTGAAGGCGCTGATGGGCGCGGGCGCCGACATGGTGGGCGACCCGACCCAGGGCCATTGCGTGGCGATCGACGCCCGAGCGCCGCTCTACGACGGCGGAATCACGACGCGCGTCGACTGCGTTTCGCTCGGCATCGTGGTGAACCGCAACGCCGTGCGCTTCTACGACGAAGGCGAGGATTTCTGGCCCAAGCGCTACGCCATCTGGGGGCGCCTCGTGGCGCAGCAGCCCGCGCAGATCGGCTACTGCCTCATCGACTCGAAGCCCCTCGGGCGCTTCATGCCGCCGGTGTTCCCCGGGGTAGAGGCGCCGAGCGTGGGTGAGCTCGCGCGCGCGCTCGGGCTCGAGCCGCAGACGCTCGAGCGCACGGTGCGCGAGTTCAACGCCGCCTGCCGCGTCGGCAGCTTCGATCATTCGGTGCTCGACGACTGCCGCACCGAGGGCCTCACGCCGCCGAAGACGCACTGGGCGCGGCCGCTCGATACGCCGCCCTACTACGGCTACGCCGTGCGGCCGGGGCTCACCTTCACCTACCTTGGCGCCCGCGTGGACGAGCGCGCGCGGGTGCATTTCGCCGGCGCGCCGAGCGCCAACCTCTTCGCCGCCGGGGAGCTCATGGCGGGCAACGTGCTCGGCAAGGGCTATACCGCCGGGGTCGGCATGACGATCGGCACTGCCTTTGGGCGCATCGCGGGGGAGGGGGCGGCGCATGCAGCGCACTGAGCCCGTCCAGGAGGCGGCGCGCCAGCTCGCGATCTGCAACGCCTGCCGCTATTGCGAGGGCTACTGCGCGGTGTTTCCGGCGATGACGCGGCGCCTGGAGTTCGCGCGTGGCGACGTGCACTACCTCGCCAACCTGTGCCACAACTGCGGCGCCTGCCTGCACTCCTGCCAGTACGCGCCGCCGCACGAGTTCGCGGTCAACGTGCCGCAGGCCATGGCGCGGGTGCGCCTGCAGACCTACCGCGAGTACGCCTGGCCACGCTTCCTCGGCCGGCTCTACGACCATGCCGGCGCGACGGTGGCGCTCGCGCTGGCCGGCGGCCTCGCGCTCTTCCTGGTGCTCGCGGTGGCGCTGGGCGGCTCGCTCGTGCACGAGCCGCTCGCCGGCAATTTCTACGCCGTGTTCCCCCACAACCTGATGGTGTGGGTGTTCGGCGCCGCCTTCGGCTTCGCGCTGCTCGCGCTGGCGATCGGCACCGTGCGCTTCTGGCGCGACGTGTCTCCGGCACAGGCCGGGCACCGGGCAAGCGGCGCGGCGCTCGGCGAGGCGGCGCACGACGCGCTGCGCCTCAAGTACCTCGACGGCGGCCACGGCGAGGGCTGCAACGAGGAAAGCGACCGCTTCACGCTCGCGCGGCGCCGCTACCACCACTTCACCTTCTACGGCTTCATGCTGTGCTTCGCGGCGACCTGCGTCGCGACCTTCTATCACTACGCGCTCGGCTGGCCCGCGCCGTACCCGGTGACGAGCCTGCCGGTGATGCTCGGCACGGTCGGCGGCATCGGCCTCCTGATCGGGCCGGCGGGGCTGCTGTGGCTCAACCACCGGCGCCACCCCGAGCACGGCGACCTGCGGCAGCGGCCGATGGACCGGGGCCTCATCTGGCTGCTGCTGCTCACGAGCGCCACCGGCCTGGCGCTGCTCGCGCTGCGCGACACGTCCTACATGGCGCTGCTCCTCGCGGTGCACCTGGGCGTGGTGCTGGCGCTGTTCCTCACGCTCCCCTACGGCAAGTTCGCGCATGCCACCTACCGCGGCGCGGCGCTCCTCAAGTGGGCGATCGAGAAGCGCATGCCCAACCCTTTCAGCCTGAAGGCGGATTGATCATGACCCCAGCCTGGCCCGACGTGATCGTCAAGGTGCTCAAGGCGAACGAGGTGCGCCTGGTCACCTACATCCCGGACAACGTGCTCGCGCCGCTCATCCGCAGCCTGCACGCCGACCGCGACTTCACCGTGATCTGCCCCGCGCGCGAGGAGGAGGCCGCGGGCATCGTCGCCGGCGCCTACCTCGCCGGGCTGCGCGGCATCACGCTCATGCAGACGAGCGGCTTCGCCACGCTGCCGAACGTGCTGGCCTCGCTCATCGTGCCCTACCAGATTCCGCTGCTGATGCTGATCTCCGAGCGCGGCACGATCGGCGACCACCAGCTCGGCCAGGCGATCGTGTGCCGCACCCTGCGCCCGGTGCTGCAGACGCTGGGCATCGAGCACTTCGCCATCGAGCGGCCGGAGGACGTCGAATTCGTCACCGACCGCATGATCAAGCAGGCTTTCTACACCCAGGCGCCGGCGGCCATGATCCTGTCGCCGCTGCTCACCAAGCGCGACGCGAAGCCCGGGAGCGACGGATGAACCGATTCGACCTGACGAAGCGGCTGGTGGCCCGGCTCAAGGACCGCGAGGCGGTGATCGGCGGCATCGGCAACACCAATTTCGACCTCTGGGCCTCGGGCCAGCGGCCGGAGAACTTCTACATGCTCGGCAGCATGGGGCTGGCCGCGCCCATCGCGCTCGGGGTCGCGCTCGCCCAGCCCGGGCGGCGCGTGTTCTGCCTGGAAGGCGACGGGTCGCTCCTCATGCAGCTCGGCGCGCTCGGCACCATCGCGGCCTGCGCGCCGCGGAACCTGGCGCTCGTGGTGTTCGACAACGGCATGTACCAGATCACCGGCAAGCAGCCGACGCTCACCGCCAGCACCGTGGACCTCGTCGCCATGGCGCGGGGCGCCGGCCTCGCGCAGAGCGAGTGGGCCGCCGACGAGGCGCAGTTCGAGCGCCTGGTGGAGCGCGCGCTCGCCGGCCCCGGCCCCTGGCTGATCGGCGCCAGGGTCGACGGCGCCCGGCCCGAGGGCGTCACCGAGCGCGATCCGGCCCGCATCCGCAGCCGCTTCATGGACGCGATGAAAGCGAGGCCTTGACATGGCGAAGCTCCTGATCGACGGCGAATGGACGGCGGGCGAATCGGTCCAGCCGCTCACCGACAAGTACCGCGGCCGCGTCTACGGCGAGATGGCGCTCGCCTCGCCTGCGCAGGTGGAGCGCGCGGTCGGCGCCGCGCTTGCCGCGGTGAAGGCGGGCGCGCCCGCGCCCTACGAGCGCTACGCCATCCTCTCGCGCGCGGCGCGCCTCGTCGAGCGGCGCCTGGAGCGCCTCGTGGAGCTGATGCGCGACGAGGCCGGCTTCACGCGCGCCGACGGCGAGAACGAGGTGCGGCGCTGCGTGCAGACGCTCGAGCTTTCGGCGGAGGAGGCGAAGCGCCTGAACGGCGAGCTGGTGCCGATGCAGGCCGCCGCCGGCATGAAGAACCGCCTCGGATTCACGATCCGCGTGCCGCGCGGGGTGGTCTGCTGCATCACGCCGTTCAACTCGCCGCTCAACACCGTCGCGCACAAGGTGGCACCGGCGCTCGCCGGGGGCAACGCCGTGGTGCTGAAGCCCGCGAACCTCACGCCGCTCAGCGCGGTCGAGCTGTGCGAAGCGCTTCTGGAGTCCGGGCTGCCGCCGAGGCTGGTGCAGCTCGTGAACGGCCCCGGCGCGAGCGTCGGGCGGCAGCTCCTCGAGGACCAGCGCATCGCCTACTACGCCTTCACCGGCAGCACGCAGGTGGGCCGCGAGATCCAGCGGGCGGCGGGGCTGCGCGCCCTGCAGCTCGAGCTCGGCAGTATCGCGAGCACCATCGTCTGCCACGACGCGGACATCGACATGGCGATCCCCAAGATCGTCAACGCGGGCTTTCGCAAGGCGGGGCAGGTATGCACCTCGGTGCAGCGGCTGTTCGTGGATGCGCGCATCGCCGGCCCGTTCCTGCAGAAATTCGTCGCGGCGGCGCGCGCGACCCGGGCGGGGGACCCCGCGGACCCGGCGACCGTCGTGGGGCCGATGATCAGCCGCGCGCACGCGGAGCGCGCCGCCGCGTGGGTGAACGAGGCGGTCGCGGGCGGGGCGAAGCTGCTGGCCGGCGGCACGCTCGAGGGCAGCGTCATGCCGCCGACCGTGCTCACCGGCGTGGCCCCCCACATGAAGGTCTACTGCGAGGAGATCTTCGCGCCGGTGGTGTCGGTGATCGAATTCGACCGGCTCGACGAGGCCGTGGCGCAGGCGAACGACAGCCCCTTCGGCCTGGCGGCGGGGCTCTTCACCGCGAGCCTGCACACGGCGCTGCGGACGGCGCCGCGCCTGCAGTTCGGCGGCGTGCACGTCAACGAGGCTTCCAGCGCCCGGGTCGACGTCATGCCGTTCGGCGGCGTCAAGGACAGCGGCTACGGGCGCGAGGGACCCGCGTACGCCATCCGGGAAATGACCGAGGAACGGCTGATCACGATCGCCTTCTAGATGAGCTCCTCGTTCCCGCTCCGGGTCGCCGTGGACATCGGCGGCACCTTCACCGACGGCGTCGCCACGCTGTCGCCCTCGGGCCGCATCTGGGTCGGCAAGACCCCGACCACGCCCGAGGACCCCGGCGAAGCCGTCTCCACGGTGATCCTCGACCTGCTGCGCCAGGTGGCGAGCTCGCTGCGCGGCGATGCGCCCAGCCTGGGGGAGGTGGTCCACGGCACCACCCTCATCACGAACACGCTGATCGAGCGCAAGGGCGCGCGCACGGCGCTCGTCACGACGAGCGGGCACCGCGACCTGCTCGACATCGGCCGCGAATGGCGCTACGACATCTACGATCTCGACCTCGTGCTGCCGGCGCCGCTCATCGCGCCGGCGGACCGCGTAAGCGCCGAGGAGCGCATCGGCGCCCGCGGCGAAGTGCTGCAGCCCCTCACCGCGCAGGAGCTCGAGCGCATCGCGCAGGCGCTGAAGGCGCTCGGCGTGCAGTCGGTGGCCGTGTCGCTCCTGCATGCCTATGTGAACGACGCCCACGAGCGCGCCATCGGCGCGCGGCTGCAGGACGCCCTGCCGGGCGTGGCGGTGTCGCTCTCCTGCGAAGTGGCGCGCGAGATCAAGGAGTTCGAGCGCACCTCGACGACGTCCGCGAATGCCTACGTGAAGCCGATCGTGGCGGCGTACCTTCGCGAGCTCGAATCGCGCCTCCGGGAAATCGCCGACGGCGTGCCGCTTCGCATCATGGTATCGAGCGGCGGCTTCACGTCCGCGCGCTCGGCGGCGCACACGCCCATCCTGCTGCTCGAGTCCGGCCCCGCCGCGGGCGTGCTCTCGGCGCTTAACACGGCGCGCGGGAACGCCGTGGACCAGGTGCTCGCCTTCGACATGGGCGGCACCACCGCCAAGGCCTGCGTGGCGGTCGGCGGCGAGCCGCCGGTGGCGCATGCGTTCGAATGCGCCCGCGTGCAGCGCTTCAAGCGCGGCTCCGGCCTGCCGATCCTCATCCCCAGCATCGATCTCATCGAGATCGGGGCCGGCGGCGGCTCGATCGCCTACTGCAACGAGCTCGGGCTGCTCAACGTCGGGCCCGAATCCTCGGGCTCGGTTCCCGGCCCGGCCTGCTATGCGCGCGGCGGCACCGAGCCGACCGTGACCGACGCGGACCTGCTGCTCGGCTATCTCAGCGCCGACAACTTCCTCGGCGGCGAGATGAAGCTCGATGCCGCGCGGGCGCGCGAGGCGATGCGCCGCCTGGCGGAGCGGCTCGGCGTGCAGCCCACCGAGGCCGCCTGGGGCATCCACGACATGGTGAACGAGAACATGGCGGCCGCGGCGCGCATCCACATCGCCGAGAACGGGCACGACCCGCGCGAGTTCACCCTGGTGGCCACCGGCGGCGCCGGCCCGGTGCATGCGGCCGAAGTGGCGCGCAAGCTGCGCATCCCGCGGCTGCTGGTGCCGATCGCCGCCGGCGCCGGCTCCTGCCTGGGCATGCTCGCCGCCCCCGCGCGCGTGGACCGCGCCTGGTCGAACCCGCAGCTGCTCGCCGAGATCGACTGGTCGCAGGTGGCGCAGAACCTGGAGCGCCTGCGGGCCGAGGCGCAGGCCGAGCTCGACACCGCGGGCGCCTCGGCGGTGGACTGGCGGCTCGGGGCCGACATGCGCTACTTCGGGCAGGGCGCGGAAGTGCCGGTGGCGCTGGCGTATGCACCGGTCACGCCCGAAACGGGCGCGGCGATCCTGCGGCTCTTCGAGGAGCAGTACCGCAAGCTCTACGGGCGCACCGTGCCCGGGGCGAAGCCTCAGGTGATCACCTGGCGGCTGACCGGGCGGGCGCAGGCCCGCGGCCACCGCTTCGCCTGGGGCGACGGCCGCGCACGCGAGGGCGGGGCGCGGCCCGGACGGCGCGAGATCTACCGGCCGCTCGCGCAGGCCTACGGCGAAGTGCCGGTGCTCGAGCGCTATTCGCTCGCCCCGGGCGCCGCGCTCCAGGGCCCGATGATCCTGGAGGAGCGCGAATGCACCATCGTCGTGCCGGTGAAGGCCGACGTGGAGATCCTGCCCGACCTCACCGTGTCCGTGACGCTGCGCGAGTTCGACTAGCCATGTTCAATGCCATCGAGCTCGAGATCCTGTGGAAGCGCCTCATCAGCGTGGTCGACGAGGCCGCCGCCGCCTTCGTGCGCACGTGCTTCTCCACGCTGGTGCGCGACGGCAACGACTTCGCCATCGTGCTGACCGATGCACAGGGCCGCTCGCTCGCGCAGTCCAACATGAGCCTGCCCGGGTTCATCGGCTGCCTGCCGGCCACCGTGCGCCACTTCCTGGAGAAATATCCGCCGCCAGTCATGCGCGAAGGCGACGTCTTCATCACCAACGATCCGTGGAAGGGCTCCGGGCACATCCACGACGTCACCACGGTCACGCCGATCTTCCACCGCGGCCGGCTGGTCGCGTTCGCCGCCGTGGTGTCGCATCTGCCGGACATCGGCGGGCGCCTGCGCAGCAACTCCAGCCGGGAGATCTACGAGGAAGGGCTGCAGATTCCGCTGCTCAAGCTGCTCGACGCCGGGCAGCCGAACCAGGTGCTGATCGAGATGATTACGCAGAACATCCGCGTCCCCGACCAGGGCATGGGCGACATCTGGGCGCAGGTCTCGGCCTGCCGCATGATGGGCGAGCGGCTGCGCGGCCTCCTGGACAAGGTCGACCTCGAGGCCCTGGGGGCCGCGGTGCGCGCGCGCTCCGAGCAGGCGATGCGCGAGGCGATCCGCCGGCTGCCCGACGGCGTCTACACCTCCACGGTTCAGCACGACGGCTTCGAGGAGCCGATCGTCATCCGCTGCCAGCTCACCGTGCGCGGCGAGCGCATCGACATCGACTACGCCGGATCGAGCGCGCAGGTGGCCCGTGCCATGAACGTGGTGCCGATCTATACCTTCGCGTACACCGTCTATGGGCTGAAGGCGCTGCTCTGCCCCGACATCCCGAACAACGAGGGAAGCTTCCTGCCGATCACGACCCGGGCGCCGCTCGGCTCGATCTTCAATCCGGTGTACCCGGCGGCCTCGGGCGGGCGCAGCGCCATCGGCCACCTGCTGCCGGCGGCGGTTTTCAAGGCGCTCGCCGACGTGCTGCCCGACAAGGTATGGGCCGGGGGCTCGCCCAACTCCTCCATGACCATGTCGGGGGAGTATCGCGGCAGGCGCTACGCGGTGGTGAATTTCCTCAACGCAGGACAAGGCGCCACCGCCCGGCGGCCGGGCTACTCCGCGCTGTCGTTTCCGGCGAACCTCGGCAACACGCCGGTGGAAGTCATGGAGAGCCTTGCGCCGATCCGCGTCCTGCGCCGGGAAATCCGCCGCGGCAGCGGCGGCATCGGCCGGCACCGCGGCGGCGACGGCATCCGCTTCGAGTTCGAGCTGCTCGCCGACGCGAAGGAGGCGACGGCATCCTTCCTCATGACGCAGCTGAAGTCGGTGCCCGCAGGGCTCGCCGGCGGTGGTGCCGGCCAGCCCGGGCGGCTTTTCATCAACGGCACGCAAGTCGATCCCACCGAACCGAAGATCCTCCGGGGCGGCGATCGGGTCATCATGGAAACGGCCGGCGGCGGTGCGTACGGCGAGCCGCGGCCCTAGGAGAAGCGCTTGGAAGACATTCGCAGAATCGACCAGAACGCCCGCCGCAGCCGCGCCCTGGTGCACAATGGGCTTGTCTATCTTTCCGGCCAGGTGCCCGACGACCGCTCCGGCGGGGTCGCCGACCAGGCGAGGCAGGTGCTGAAGAAGATCGACGACCTGCTCGCCCAGGCCGGGACCGGCAAGGCGCGGCTGCTGAGCGTGCAGGTGTGGCTGAGAACGATGGACGACTTTGCGGCGTTCAACGAAGTATGGGACGCCTGGGTGGTGCCGGGCGAGACCCCGGCGCGCTGCTGCGGCAAGGTCGAGATGAACGATCCGAAGTGCCGGGTCGAGATCGCGGCGCTCGCCGCGCTGTGAAGCAATGACCGACGTCCCCGATTTCACAACGAGGAGGACACAACAGTGAAGAAGGAAGCTCGCATGAAGCAGGGTTCCACCCAGCGCCGCCGCGCCCTGGCCGGCGTGGTCGCGCTCGCGCTGGCGCCGGTGCTCGCCGCCCCCGGCGCGATGGCGCAGGACGCGTATCCGTCGAAGCCGGTCCGGTTCATCGTGCCCTACGGCCCGGGCGGCGTATCCGACACGGTCGGGCGCATCCTCGCCTCGGGCCTCGGCAAGGCGATGAACGCGACGTTCGTGGTCGAGAACCGGGGCGGCGCCGGCGGCACGCTGGGGGGCAACATCACGGCGCAGTCGGCCCCCGACGGCTACACCATCGTGCTCACCAGCCCGCCGATGACCGCCATCGCGCCGGCCACGATCGGGAGCATGCCGTACAAGCCCGCCACCGACCTGGTGGGCATCGGCACCGCCATCACCACCCCCAATATCCTGGTGGTGAACAACGACCTGCCGGCGAAGAACATCCGCGAGCTCATCGCCTATGGCAAGGGCGAGGGCCGGGGCAAGCTCTCCTACGGCTCCTCGGGCCCGGGCAGCACCGGGCATCTCTCGGCGACGGTGCTTCTCGGGGCGGCCGGCATCGAGATGCAGCACGTGCCCTACAAGACCTCCGCCGCGGCCTTCCCGGACGTCATCTCCGGGCGCGTCTCCATGGCCTTCGACTCGCTGCCCTCGACGCTCGGCTTCGTGCGCGCCGGCAAGGTGCGCCCGATCCTCGTGATGTCCGAGCGGCGCTCGGCGCTGCTGCCCGACGTGCCGACGGCCGCCGAATCCGGCTTCCCGAACGCCACCCTGGTGTTCTGGATGGGCATCGAAGGTCCGGCCCGGATGCCGCAGCCGGTCATCGAGCGGCTGAGCGCCGGCCTGAAGGCGGCGATGGAGCTGCCGGAGGTCCGCGAGCAGATGGCCAACGTCGGCGCCGAGCCGTACTTCACGACGCCGGCCGAGTTCAAGGCCATCCGCGACCGCGACATCGAGCGCTACGGCAAGCTGGTGCGCGACCTGGGCCTCAGCTCGCAGTGAGCGGCAAGCCTGGCAAGGGCGTCGGCGCCCGGCTGCGCCGCAAGGAGGACCACCGGCACCTGCACGGGCGGGGCGAGTTCGTCGGCGACCTGCGGCTGCCGGGCACGCTCGAGGCGGCGTTCGTGCGCAGTCCGGTTGCGCACGGCGTCGTCCGCGGGCTCGACATCCCGGCCGAGCATGCGGCAAGCGTCCTCACCGCGGCCGACTTCCCCGGCGTGAAGCCGATCGTGGCGGTGCCCAAGGTGGAGGGCTTCAAGGCCTCGGAGCACCCGGCGCTCGCAGCCGGCCGGGTGCGCTTCGCCGGCGAGCCGATCGCCCTCGCGCTGGCTGCGACGCGCGCCCAGGCGGAGGACATCGCCGAGGCCGTCACCGTGGAGGTCGACGAGCTGCCCGCCGTGGTCGACATGGTGCAGGCGCTCGAGCCGGGCGCGCCGCTCATCCGCGAGGAGTGGCGCGACAACCAGTTCGTGGAGAAGCTGAACGAGTACGGCGACCTGGAATGGGCGCGGCGCAACGCCACGGTCACCGTCCAGCGCGAATACCGCATGAACCGCCAGGCGGCGGTGCCGCTCGAGGGGCGCGCCATCCTGGCGGCGTGGAACGAGCGCCTGGAGGAGCTGACGCTGTACATCGGCAGCCAGTCGCCCCACCAGCTGCGCGTCGGGCTCGCCCACAGCCTGGGCATCGAGGAGCGGCAGATCCGCCTGGTCACGCCCGACATGGGCGGCGGATTCGGCGCGAAGCGGGTGCTCTACCCCGAGGAGCTCATCGTGGCCGCGGCGGCGCTCAAGCTGCGCCGGCCGGTGCGCTGGCTGGAGGACAAGCGCGAGCACCTGCTCGCCTCGATCCACTGCCGCGAGCATCTGCACCGCGTGACGGCCTATGCCGACGCAAGGGGCAAGCTGCTCGGCCTGGACGTGGAGATCTTCGTCGACGCCGGCGCCTATTCGCACTGGCCGAACGGCCCGTTCATGGAGGCCGGCATGGCGGCGCGCAACATCCCGGGCCCCTACGTCGTCGAGCACTACCGCTGCCGCAGCCACACGGTGGCGACCAACAAGTCGCCGATCGGCGCCTACCGGGGCGTCGCCCGGCCCGCGGCCTGCTTCACCATCGAGCGCACCATCGACGAGATCGCGCACGCGGTGGGACGCGAGCCCTGGGAGGTGCGCCTGGAGAACATGGTGCCGTCTTCCGCGATGCCGTATCGCAACGTCACCCGGCTCGCGTTCGACACGGGCGACTACGCGGAGTCGGTCCGGCGCGCGGCGCAGCTGATCGACCTGGAGGCGGTGCGCGCGCGGCAGAAGCGCGGCGAGCCCGACGGGCGCCTGATCGGCGTGGGATTCGCATCGTTCACCGAGCAGACGGCGCACGGCTGCGGCGAATGGGTGGCGCGCGGCGTGCCGGTGATCCCCGGCTACGAGTCGGCCACCGCGCGCATGATGACCGACGGCTCGCTCATGCTCATGGTGGGCATTATTTCGCACGGCCAGGGCCTGGAGACCACGCTCGCGCAGATCGCGCACGAGGAGCTGGGCATCGACCCGTTGCGCATCTCCATTCGCCACGGCGACACGCAGGCCTCGCCCTTCGGCATGGGCACGTTCGCCTCGCGCAGCATGGTGATGGCCGGCGGCGCGGTGGCGAAGGCCTGCCGGGCGCTGCGCGCCAAGATGGCCGCGATCGCGGCGCACCTGCTGCAATGCGACGCGGCGGCGCTTCGCTTCGAAGACTGCGCGGTGCACGGGCCGGGCGGCTCGCTGCCGTTCGCCGAGCTCGGCCGCATCGCGAACCTGCGGCAGGAGGCGCTGCCGCCCGGCGTGGACCCGCTGCTCGAAGTCACGGTGACCTACGAGCCTGCCGTCGACACGGGCGTGTTTACCTACGCCACACAGGCGGCGGTGGTCGCGGTGGATCCGGACACCGGGATGGTCGAGCTCCTCGACTACGCGGTGGTCGAGGACTGCGGCACGGTCGTCAATCCGCTCATCGTCGACGGCCAGATCGCCGGCGGCATCGCGCAGGGCATCGGCACCGCGCTGTACGAGGAGATTCCCTACGACGCCAGCGGGCAGCCGCTCGCCACGACGCTTGCCGATTACCTGCTTCCGGGCGCTCCCGAGATCCCGGCGATCAAGATCGGGCACCTGAGCACGCCCAGCCCGCACACCGAGTACGGCATGAAGGGCATGGGCGAGGGCGGCGCCATCTCCCCGCCCGCGGCCATCGCCAACGCCATCCGCGATGCGCTGCTCGGCATCGGCGGCGAAATCAACGAGACGCCGATGACTCCGCGTCGCGTGCGCGCCGCGGTGGCGCGGGCACTTGCGGCGCGCGCGAGCCGGCCGGCCGCCGAGCCGGTGCACGCATGAAGCCGCCGCGCTTCGCGTACCACCGCGCCGGCACCCTCGAGGAGGCGATCGAGCTCGGCGCCCGGTTCGACGGCTCCGCGAAATTCATGGCCGGCGGACAATCGTTGATGCCGGTCATGAGCCTGCGCATGATGACGGCGGAGCACGTCATCGACATCTCCGGCATCGCCGCGCTGCGCGAATGCCGCGCGGCCGGAGAGCGCGAGCTCATCGGCGCGGGCACGACGCATGCGATGCTCGAGGATGGCAAAGTGCCGGATCCGGCCCGCGGCTACCTGCGCCACGTCGCCGCGGGAATCGGCTACCGGTCCATCCGCAATCGCGGCACCGTCGGCGGCAGCCTCGCCCACGCCGATCCGGCGGGGGACTGGCCGAGCGCGCTGCTTGCGCTCGACGCCGTGGCCGTCATCGCCGGGCCCGGCGGCGAGCGCCGCGTGCCGCTGCGCGAGTTCCAGCTCGGCCTGATGGAAACCTGCCTTGCGGGCCCCGAGCTCCTGACCGGGGTGCTGGTGCCGCGGCTCTCCGAGCGCGCGCGCTGGGCGTACCGCAAGTTCTGCCGCAAGGTGGGCGAGTTCGCGCATTCCATCGGCGCCGTGGTGCTCGATCCGACCTTGCGGATCTGCAATGTCGTGGTCGGGGCCGTCGGCGGCAAGCCGGTGCGCCTCGAGCAGACCTCCGCGCGGATCGCCGAGGGGGCGCCGCGCAAGGATCCGCGCGAGCTCGCGGCGCTGGTGGCGCAGGACCTCGCCGGCGCCACCGGCCTCGACCCTTCCTCCTACGAGTTCCAGGTGCACCACGCCATCGTCTCCCGCGCCCTCACGCAGGCGCTGTCCGCATGAGCCGCATTGCCATGACCGTGAACGGCCGGCCGGTCGAGGCCGAAGCCGAGGACCGCACGACGCTCGGCGAATTCCTGCGCGAGGCCCTGGACCTCACCGGAACCCACCTCGCCTGCGAGCACGGCGTCTGCGGCGCCTGCACGGTGCTGCTCGACGAGGAGCCGGTGCGCTCGTGCATCACCCTTGCCGCCGCCGTGACCGGCCGGCAGGTGCGCACCATCGAGGGCTTCGACGACGATCCCGCGATGCGGGTGATCCGGGAGTGCTTTTCCGAGGCGCACGGGCTGCAGTGCGGCTACTGCACGCCGGGCATGCTCATCACGGTGCGCGACCTGCTGCGGCGCGGGCGCGCCGCCGATGCCGCGCAGATCCGCGTGGAGCTGGCGGGCAACCTGTGCCGCTGCACCGGGTATGCGGGGATCGTGAAGGCCACCGAGCTCGCGCGGGACCGGCTGGCGAAGTAGCGCCGGACGTGCGCAAGGTCTCGCTGCGCCACTTGCGCTCGTTCCTGGCGGTTGCGGAAGCGGGGTCGTTCACCGCCGCGGCGGTGAACGACCCCGCTTCCGCAACCGCC
>DATLGR010000028.1:0-6118 GCA_035540415.1 Burkholderiales bacterium
CGGTGCCCCCCGACTGCGCTGCCTCGTCGCCCTCGGGTCGCCCGGGCTGAAGCACGTCGCCGGGCTGACCGCGCCCCTGGCCCACGCCCTGCTGCGTCGCCGGCTGCGCGAGGCGAAACCGCGCGTGCTCGAGGAACTTGACCGGCACGAGCACGCTGCGACTCGCGCCGCTGCCGCTCATGAGGTCCTCGCCGCCCGAGAGGATCTCCGGCAGCGTGCCTTTCACGGCCTCGCGCACCTTTTGGTTGTGGCGCAGCCAGTCGCGCGCGCCGCGGGAGAACAGGTCGTACCAGGGCGTTTCGGCGGCGATCCGGACCAAGGCTATTCCTGCGCGAGCAGCGTCGTTACGTAGTTGAGCGCTTCGCGGGCGCTGTGCGGGTCGTAGCCGTACTCGTCCACGAGCCGCTTCTCCACCACCGAGATTTTCTGGCGCGTCTCCTCGTCGGGCCGCGTGCTGGAGCTCACCAGCCGCAGCACGTCGCGGCGCTGCTCGAAGAGGTACTGCTCGACCGCGTCGTGCAGCGGCGCGTGGCTGTCGAGCGTGAACTTCTCGCCGCGCTTGAAGGCGCCCATCGCCTTTCTCACCACCTCCTGGCGGAACGACAGCTTGCCGGATTCGGAAATGCGGATCTTCTCCTCGACGTTGCGCAGGAACCGCTCGTCGGGCTTGCGCTCCTCGCTGGTGATGGGGTCCTTGACGGTGCGCGAGTCCAGCGTGGCCTCCACCTCGTCCAGATACTTGTCGAGGAGCTGCTGCGCCTCCTGCTCGAAGGACACGAACAGCGCCTTGTGCACGTCCTCCTTGACCCAGCGGTTGTAGAAGTCCTTGCGCACCGTGACCAGGAAGTCGACCCACTTGCGCTTCTTCTTGCCGTCGATGCGCACATCGGACTCGATGGCGTCCTTCAGCGCGATCAGGACGTCCATGCTGGTGAGGCTCTTCGCCTGCGACTGGATGATGGCGTTGGACAGCGCGTTGATGACGAAGCGCGGGGAGACGCCCGCGAGGCCTTCCTCGGGGCTCTTGGCGCGGATTTTGTCCACCTCGGAGGGCGCAACGCCCTCGACGTCCTCGCCGGCGTACAGCCGCACCTTCTTGGCGTGCTCGGTGTCGCGCTCGTCGCCCTCCTGCAGGCGCGTGAGCACGGAGAACACCGCCGCCACGTGCAGCGCGTGCGGATCGAGGTGCACCTCGCGGAAGGCCTGCGTCGACGAGGTGAGCTTCTTGTAGATGCGCGCCTCCTCCTTGTAGGAGAGCGTATAGGGCACCTGGATGATGACCATGCGGTCGAGCAGCGCCTCGTTTTCCGCCTCCTGCAGGAACTTGCGAAACTCCGCGAGGTTGGTGTGCGCGACGATGGTCTCGTCCAGGTGGATCAGCGGAAAGCGCGACACCTTGACGTTCTTCTCCTGCGTGAGCGTGAGCAGCAGGTACAGGAACTCGCGCTTGACCTTGAGGATCTCGATCATCTCGAGCATGCCGCGGCTCGCCGCGAACACGGCGCCCGACCAGGACCACGCGCGCGGGTCGCCCTCGTCGCCGTACTCCGAGACCTTGGACAGATCGACCGAGCCCACCAGGTCGGCGATGTCGGCGGTGGTCGGGTCGTGCGGCGCGTAGGTGCCCACGCCCACCCGGTTGGCTTCCGAGATGAAGATGCGCTGCACCGGCATCTGCATGAAGTCGCCGTTGAGCTCGCGCTGCAGGCGGCTCGCGCAGAAGGGGCACAGCTCGCCCTGGATGTCGACGCCGTAGCCGGCCCGGAACTGGCCGCGCAGCGTATGCGGCACGAGGTGCAGGGGCGACTCGTGCACCGGACAGCCCTGGATGCCGTACAGCGCGCCGGCGTCGGTGTGGCTGTACTCCTCCAGGCCGCGCTTGAGGAGGATCACCATGCTCGACTTGCCGCCGGAGGGAGGGCCTAGCAGCAGCAGCAGCCGTCTGCCAACTTCCGAGCCGGCGCTCGCGGCCTTGAAATAGTCGACCACCCGCTCGATCGTGTCGTTGATGCCGTAGAGCTCGTCCTCGAACAGCTGGCAGCGAAAGCGCCCCTGGCTGTCGTCGAAGCCTTCGGCGCGCATCATGTCCCAGATGTACTGATGGCTGGTGCGCGCGATTCCCCGCACGTCGCCGGGGAATATCTGCTCGAGGAAGCTCGCGAACGTCCCGGACCAGTGCGCCGCGCGATGCTCCTGGCTGAACGTGCTCAGGGACTTCAACAGGCTCGCCTTGCGCTCGTCGCTGCCGTTGAAACCGATGACCGGGTTGTTCATCTCGCCACCTCTCGTGTCGCGATTACTATGTGATGCTTAGACCACGGGTTAGTGCCTGCCTTCCACCGCGAATAAGCAAGCTCTAGGCCTTCCAACGGACCTGGGCCCGGAAAAGTTGACGCGAAAATTCGCAGGCGGCGTCAGAAGATTCCCGACGCGCGTGGATGCTGCGGGGAGGAGCGCTGCGGAGCGAGCGGCCCGCGTCGAATTCCGGCTACAGGCGCGCCGGCGGTCGATCGGCCCTTCGTCAGACTCTTCGTTCTTCATGGCACGTCCCCCGCTGGAGCGCGAGTGTTCTACGGAGTCTTGAGGCTAGAATCCGCTCATGCCGGGCCCGTGTCAACTGCGTTTACAAATGGTCACCACGCGTCGTCGCCGATATTCCGCATCCCCTGAGCCGACATGCTGAAAGAAATTCTCGGCGTCGCCGACGATCCCCCGGCGAAGCGCCGTTGGTTCCACGACGAGTTCTTCGATCTGTTCGTCTGGCAGGCCGACGGCGAGGTGACGTTGTTCCAGCTCTGTTACGGTGCCGATACGGTGGAGCGCGCACTGGTCTGGGACAGGGCGCGCGGGTTCTTCCACGACGGGCCGCAGGGCTCTCCGGACATCGCCGCGCGGTTCGAGGATGCCGCCGCTGCGCTGCCCGAGGACATTCGCCGCGAGGTGCGCGAGAAGGTGCACGAATACGCCGGCCGGCGCATTGCCGTCACGTCGCGGCGGCAGCGCTTTCGCCGCGCCGAATGGCAGAAGTGAGCTAGCGCCTCGCGGCGTCGTCCGGCACGTTGCCCTGCAGCATGCGCCGAGCGCCTCTGCGCCTCGTGGGTCTTGCGGCCGCCGCGCTTGCCCTGGCCGGCGGCGCGGCGGCCAGTAGCGACCCGTACGCACCGCTCGTCGGGCCGACGGGCGCAGCCATCGGCGCGGTCGCGATCGCCGAGCGCTCCCTGTACCGCGGCGCGGGCACGCGTGCCGATTTCCTGCCGCTGTACCTCTACGAGGGACCCGCCGGCTTTCTGCGCTCGCAGAGCGTGGGCCTCAAGCTCGATCCGGCGCCCGGCTGGGCCGGGGAGTTTTTCCTGCGCCGGCGATTCGAGGGCTTCCCCATCGACGACGTTCCCGCGAGCCTCGCCGGCATGGGGCGGCGCGAGTACGGCGTGGACCTCGGCCTGGCGGCGCAGGCCGCGTTCGCATGGGGTACGCCGTTCGCCGAGGTGCTCCACGACGTCTCCTCGGCCTCGCGCGGCTCGGAGCTGCGCCTGGGGCTGCGCGTGCGGGGCCAGCGCGGCCGCCTCGCGTTCTGGCCGCAGGCGACGCTCGCGCTGCGCAGCGCGCGGCTGAACGACTACTACTACGGCGTGCGACCCGAGGAGGCGACCCCCGGGCGCCCCGAGCATCGCCCCGGCCGCGGGCTGCAGCCCGAGATCGGCCTCTACGCGAGCTATGCCGTCATGGATCGATGGCGGCTGCTGGTGGGCGCGACGTACGCTCGCGTGCCGCAAGGGGTGGCCGCGAGCCCCGTGGTCCAACGGCGCACCGACAGCGGCATTCTCCTCGGCGCGCTCTACGATCTGTCGCCGCCGCCCAAACCGCTGACGCACGAGCGCCCGCTCATCGTGCGCGCCTATCACGGAGCCTCGAGCGAGTGCGACGTGATGAAGATCGCCACGTTCCGCTGTACCACCGTCCATACCGAGGACGACACCAGCGTGTCGGCCTTCGAAGTGGGCCGTCCGCTGGTCGAGCGGCTGAACGGCTGGCCCCTGGACATCGCCGGGTTCGTCGGCCTGCTGCGCCATCACGAGGCCGGTTTGCAGCCCGATTTCTGGCAGGTGAACGCGTACGTCAAGCCCTACTTCTACGGATTTCCGTGGGATGCGCGCCTGCGCACCCGGATCGGCTGGGGCGTCGGCCTGTCGTACGCGCGCCGCATCCCTTTCACCGAGGTGCGTCATCTCGCGGCGCGCGGCCGGCCCACGTCGCGGCTGCTCAACACCTTCGACCCGACCATCGACGTGAGCGTCGGCGATCTGCTCGGCGAGCGAAGGCTGCGGGACACCTTCGTCGGCGTCGGCGTGTCCCACCGCTCGGGGATCTTCGGCACCGCCCGGCTCCTGGGCAACGTGAGCGGCGGCTCGAACTATATCTACGGTTACGTCGAAACGAGCTTCTAGTCGGGGCGGAAGCGCTCGACGCGGTTTCGCCCCCGCTGCTTCGCCTGGTACAGCGCGCGGTCGGCGCGGGCGGCGAGGGCGTCCAGCGAGCGCCCGTCCTCGGGAAAGCCGGCGACGCCGATGCTCACGGTGCACGCGATGCGCTCGCCCTCGGCGCCGGGGGGCGAGCCTGCGATGGCCCGCCGGATGCGCTCGGCCACGTCGAGCGCCCCCGGCAGCGGCGTCTCGGGCAGCATGACAATGAACTCGTCGCCGCCGTAGCGCGCCGGAACGTCGCTCGCCCGCAGCTCCGACTGGATCGCGCCGGCCAGGCGGCGCAGCAGGCGGTTTCCGGCCTCGTGGCCGTAGGCGTCGTTAACGTCCTTGAGGTTGTCCGAGTCGATCATCAGGACGCTCGCGGGGCGGCCGTAGCGCAGCGCCTGGCCGAAGAGGCGGTTCGCGGCGATCGCGAAGCCGCGCGTGTTGTACAGCCCGGTGAGCTCGTCGGTTTCCGAGAGCAGCCTCGCCCGCTGCAGGCCGTAGCGGATGTCGGCCGAAAACATGGTGGTGATGTAGGCGACGAGCAGCACCGGTGCGAGCTGCGCGGCGAAGGCGGCGAGGAAGCGCAGCGAGGCGAGCGCCTCCGGGGTGCCGCCGCCGAGGAACACGTAGCACACCGCGATGACGCCGACATTGCACAGGGTGGCGATCTTCCCGAGCGTGAGCGCCGAGGTGATCACCGGCAGCAGGTAAGCGTTGAGCAGCGGGCTCGCGAGGCCGTCGGTGAACCAGAGGACCCAGGTTACGAAGGCGATCATGCCGGCGGTCTCGAGGGCGATCTTCCAGCGCGTCTCCCGGCGATAGAAGTTGGCGTAACGGAAGGCCATCACCAGCGCCGCGTAGAAAAGCAGCCCGGCCGTGACCGCGGCGGACGCCTCGGCATCGTCGCCCAAGCCGTCGAAGAGCTGGAACAGCAGGACCAGCACGAGGAGCAGCCAGTGAATTTCCGCGACGGTGCGCGAGATCCCGCGCAGCTCCTCCTGCTCGAGGCTGGTGATCCCGCTTGCACGCAGCCCGCTCGCGGACGCTGCGGCCGGCTCCCCTACCAGTTCCATCGGCCCCCTTGTCGTTGTTGTGGGTATTATCAACGCTCGAGGGGGAGATTGCCATGGAATATTCCGTCAAGGGCCTGCGCGTGCTGGTCACCGCCGGGGCGGCCGGCATCGGGCTGGAGATCGCCCGGCGCTTCCTGGAGGACGGCGCCCGCGTGCACGTGTGCGACATCGACCCGGCCGCGCTCGAGCGCCTGGCGCGCGGCCTGCCGGGCGTGGGGCGCACGCGCGCCGACGTGGCGAGCGTGGCCGACGTGGAGCGGCTGTTCGCCGATGCCGGCCGCAGCCTGGGCGGTCTGGACGTGCTCGTCAACAACGCGGGCATCGCCGGGCCCACCGCGCGCGTCGAGGACATCCACCCCGAGGACTGGGACCGCTGCATCGCGGTCGACCTCAACGGCATGTTCTACTGCACGCGAAAGGCGATGCCGCTCCTCAAGGCGGCCGGCGGCGGCAGCATCATCAACCTGTCCTCCATCGCCGGGCGCCTCGCATTCCCCTTGCGCAGCCCGTATGCGGCGGCAAAGTGGGCCGTGGTGGGGTTCACCCAAAGCCTCGCCGCCGAGGCCGGTCCGCATGGGG
>DATLGR010000029.1:0-7908 GCA_035540415.1 Burkholderiales bacterium
CGCCTGGTAGGCCTCATACGCGGCGCCGAAGGCGGCGCGCAGGCGCTGCTCCTCGTCGCGGATGAAGCGGTCGGTGATGACGGCCATGAACGCGGGGAGGACGAGGAACGGCGTGATCGAGCCCAGGTAGAGCGCGGCACCGAGCAGGGTGCCCGCCATGGCGAGATACATCGGGTTGCGGCTGTGCTGGTAGGGACCCGCGGTGACGAGCGCGCGCGGCTCGTCGAAGGGGTGGAGCGGCGTGCCCGCGCGGTGCAGCGTCCACGCGGCCCAGGCGCCGAAGGCGATGGCGAGCGCGGCGATGACCAGCCCGGCGTAGCGGTAGGGGACGAAGATGACGCGCGCCACGGGCGCCGCGACGTGGAAGAAGCCCATCAGGGCGAGCGCCACGGCGAAGTACACGGGCGGGATCAGCCAGCGGGGGCTGGCGGGCCGGCCCTGCGTCACGGCGCCGCGCTCAATAGGACTTGGGCAGGCCGAGCACCCGCTCGGCGATGAAGCACAGGATGAGCTCGCGGCTCACCGGCGCGATGCGCCCGACGAAGGACTCGCGCAGGTAGCGCTCGACGTGGTATTCGCGCGCGTAGCCGTAGCCGCCGTGGGTCATCACCGCCTGCTGGCAGGCGTCGAAGCAGGCCTCGCCCGCGAGGTACTTCGCCGCGTTGGCCTCGGCGCCGCAGGGCTTGCCGGCATCGTAGAGCCACGCGGCCTTCATCGCCATGAGGTTCGCCGCCTCGAGCGCCATCCAGTTCTGCGCGAGCGGGTGCTGGATGGCCTGGTTCTGGCCGATCGGCCGGTCGAACACGACGCGCTCGCGCGCGTACTTCGCCGCGCGCGCGAGCGCGCAGCGGCCCAGGCCCACCAGCTCCGCGGCGATGAGGATGCGCTCCGGGTTCATGCCGTGCAGGATGTAGTCGAAGCCCTTGCCCTCCTCGCCGATGCGGTCGGCCTCGGCCACCGGCAGGCCGTCGAAGAACACCTGGTTGGAGTCCACCGCGTGGCGGCCCATCTTGTCGATCTCGCGCACCTCGACATAGCGCCGGTCGAGGTCGGTGTAGAAGAGCGTGAGGCCGGCGTCCGCGGCGGTGAGGAGCAGCACCTTCTCGGCCACCTGCGCGGTGGAGATCCACACCTTCTGCCCCGATACGACGTAGGTGTCGCCCGCCTTCACCGCCTTCGTCTTGATGCGGCGCGTGTTGAGGCCGGTGTTCGGCTCGGTGACGGCGAAGCAGGCGCGCTCGCGGCCGGCGACGAGCGGTGGCAGCATGCGGCGCTTCTGCTCCTCCGTGCCGAACACCACCACCGGGTTCAGGCCGAAGATGTTCATGTGCACGGCCGAAGCGCCGGAGAACCCGGCGCCCGACTCGGCGACCGCCTGCATCATCACTGCCGCCTCGGCGATGCCGAGGCCGGCGCCGCCGTAGGCCTCGGGCATGGCGATGCCCAGCCACCCGTCGCGCGCGAGCGCCTGGTGGAAGTCGGCCGGGAAGCCCCCTTCGCGGTCGCGCGTGAGCCAGTAGTCGTCGCCGAAGCCCTCGCACAGGCGCGCGATGGCCTCGCGGATGCGCTGCTGCTCGCCGCTCGGCGCGAAGTCCATGCGCTACTTTTTTCCCTGCAGCAGCGCGCCGACGCCGAGCGCGATGAGGATGAGCGGCCACCAGGTGGCGAGGATGTCGCGCAGGCGGGCGTAGGGCAGGTAGCCGAGGTTGTGGGCGAGAAAGAGCAGGCCCAGCACGATGAGCACGAGCGGCCAGACGACGTTGCGGTTGTTCACGCCGACACCACCGCGCCGGCGCGCACCAGCGCCGCGATCTCGGCGTCGTCGAAGCCCAGCTCGACCAGGATCTCGCGCGAGTGCTCGCCCAGGCGCGGCGTGCCCGAGCGGATGGCGCCGCCGCGCCGGCCGTTGGCCCACACCGGGAACTTGGCGTAGCCGCGCTCGGTGGCGCCGCGCTCCACGAGCTGCGGGTGGCGCGCCGCCTCGGCCGGGGTCACGCAAAGGTCCACCGGCACGTCGTTCTCCTCGCACAGGCGCATCCAGTCGGCGGCGCTGCGCTGCTTCATGAGCTGCGAGAGCCGCTCCGAGAGCGCGTCGCCGTGCTCGCGGCGCGAGGCGTCGGTGGCGAAGCGCTCGTCGTCGAGCTCGGGAGCGAGCGCGACGAAGTTGCGCCAGAAATGCTCCTCCAGGATGCCGAGCGTGAGCCGCTTGCCGTCGGCGGTCTCGAACACGTCGTTCACCGGAAAGATGTGGGCGCGCGGGTCCACGTCCGGATCCAGGCCGTGGCGCATCGCCGCCCAGAAGAACGCCGCCTCGAAGAGCGACAGGTCGAGATACGCGCCGCGGCCCTCGTGCAGCGCGGCGAGCACCGCGACTGCGGCGAAGGCGCCGCCGCCCATGTCGGCCAGCGGGAGCGAGGAGCGCGCCGGCGGCTTGAGCCACTGCCCCGGGAAGGCGAGCGCGCCGGCAGCGGCGGCGTAGTTCACGTCGTGGCCCGGGCGGCTTGCCCACGGTCCGGTCTGGCCGTAGCCCGAGAGCGAGCAGTAGACGAGCGTGCCGTTCACCTTCTTCAGGGTCTCGTAGTCGATGGCGAGGCGCTTCGCCACGCCCGGGCGGAAGCCCTCGAGCACCACCCGGGCCCTGCGCGCGAGCCCCTCCACCACGCGGCGGCTCGCCGCGTTCTTGAGGTCGAGCGCGATCGAGCGCTTGTTGCGGTTCTCGGTGGCGAACTGCACCGGCACGTAGCTGCGGCCGGGATCGCCCTTCGGCGCCTCGACCTTGATCACCTCCGCGCCGAGGTCGGCGAGGATCGCGGAGCAGAACGGGCCGGGCACGAACATCGAGAAGTCGACGACGCGCACGCCCGCGAGGGGCAGCCAGGCTGCGGCGGGGGAATTCACGATCGGCCGATTCTAGCGCAGGCGCTGATGCTAGACTGCCCAGTCTAGTTCAACCGCCGCTTCCCGCATGGCCCTTGCCCATCGCGAGCGCGTGCTGCGCGCCGCGACCAGCTCCTTTCTCGCCCACGGCTACCGCTCGAGCGTGGACCACATCGCGCGCCGCGCCGGCGTCGCGAAGCAGACGGTCTACCACCATTTCCCCACCAAGGACGAGCTCTTCAAGGCGGTGGCGCGCGACCTCGCCAAGCAGGTGCTGGTGGGGCTGGAGGGCGAGCCGCAGGCGCTGCGCGCGGGGCTGCTGCGCTTCGCGCGCGCCTACCGCCGGCGCGTGCTCGGCGCGCAGGGCATCGCCACCTTCCGCAGCGTGGTGCCCGAGGTGCCGCGCTTTCCCGCGCTCGCGCGGGCCATGTACGCCACCAGCGCCGGGGTGCTGATCGAGCGCCTGTCCGCGTACCTCGCGCGCGCCATGGACGCCGGCGTCCTGCGCCGCGACGATCCGCAGCTCGCCGCGGAAGTGCTCCTGGGCATGCTCGCCGGGCACGACCGCATCAAGCGCCTCTTCGGCATCGCCTGCGCCGAGCCCGAGCCGCGGCGCAGCGCGCGCCTCATCGACTGCTTTCTGAGGGCCTACTCGCCATGAAGCACTGGATTCTCCTGACCGCGCTCGCCGCCGCGGCCTGCAGCCCCGGCACGGCGCAGGACAAGAAGGGCGCGCCGCCCGGCAAGGGGCCGCAGGGACCGGTGCCGGTCACCGTCCTCGAGGTGGCGCCGCGCGCGGTGCCGATCACGTTCGAGGCGGTCGGGCGCACCGAGGGCTCGCGCGAGGTGCAGGTACGCGCGCGCGTGGCCGGAATCGTCGAGCAGCAGCTCTACAGCGAGGGCGACGCGGTCAAGGCGGGCGCCCCGCTCTTTCGCCTCGAGCGCGCGCCCTTCGAGATCGAGCTCGCCCAGGCGCGCGCGCAGCTCGCGCAGGAGACGGCGCGGCGCGAGCTCGCCGAGGCCGAGTCCGAGCGCCTGAAGAACCTCGCCGACCGGCGCGCCATCAGCCAGCGCGAGGCCGACCAGGCCGCCTCCGGCGCGCGCCAGAGCGCCGCGGCGGTGCAGATGGCGCAGGCGCGGGTGCGCCAGGCCGAGCTCAATCTCTCCTACACCACGGTGAGCGCGCCGATCGACGGCGTCACCGGCCGCGCGCTGCAGTCGGTCGGCAGCCTGGTGTCGCCGGCGAGCGAGTCGGCGCTCCTCACCACGCTCACGCGCAACGACCCCATCTGGGTGCGCTTCGCGCTCTCCGAGACGGATTTCGCGCGCGTGCGGCGCACCGACGCGAAGGCGATCGAGGTGCGCCTGGAGCTCGCCGACGGCAGCGCCTACCCCGCCGCCGGCCGGCTCAACTTCGCCGGCTCCACGGTCGATACGGCCACCGGGACGGTGCAGATGCGCGCCGAGCTCCCCAACCCGAAGCAGGCGCTGCTGCCCGGCCAGTACGTGCGCGTGCGCGTGCTCGCGGGCTCGCAGCAGGCCATCCTCGTGCCGCAGCGGGCGGTGATGCAGAACGAGAGCGGCCGCTTCGTCTACGTGGCGAGCGCCGACGGCAAGGCGGTGCCGCGGCCGATCCGCGCCGGCGGCTGGCTCGGCCAGGACTGGGTGGTGCTCGAGGGCCTCAAGGCCGGCGACGCCGTGATCGTCGACAACCTGGTGCGGCTGCGCCCCGGCGCGCCGGTCGCGGTCAACAAGGCCGGCTGATGTCGCGCTTCTTCATCCACCGGCCGGTGTTCGCCGGCGTCATCGCCATCGTCATCGTGCTCGCCGGGCTGGTGGCGGCGCTGATCCTGCCGGTGGCGCAATACCCCGAGATCGCGCCGCCGACGGTGCAGATCACCACCACCTACCCCGGCGCGAGCGCCGAGACGCTCGCGCGCACCGTGGCCGCGCCGATCGAGGAGCAGCTCTCGGGCGTGGAGCGCCTGTCGTACTTCAGCTCCACCGCCTCGTCCAACGGCAACCTCGGGATCACGGTCACCTTCGAGCCCGGCACCAACATCGACCAGGCGGTGTTCAACGTCAACAACCGCGTGCAGGTGGCGCTGCCGCGCCTGCCGGAGGAGGTACGCCGCAACGGCGTGCTGGTGCAGAAGCGCTCGTTCGACATCCTCATGGTCACGTCGCTCTACTCGCCCAAGCGCACCCGCGACACGCTGTTCCTGTCGAACTACGGCTCGCTCAACATCGTCGACGAGCTGAAGCGCCTGCCGGGCATCGCCGACGTGACCATCTTCGGCGCGCGCGACTACTCGATGCGCATCTGGCTCAACCCCGAGCGCATGGCGCGCCTGGGCGTCACGACCGCGGATGTCGCGGCGGCGCTGCGGGCGCAGAACCAGCAGTACGCCGCCGGGCGCATCGGCACCGAGCCGATGCCGCCGGGGCAGAACATCGTCTACACGGTCACGGCGCAGGGCCGCCTCGCCGAGCCCGAGCAGTTCGGCGAGATCGTGGTGCGCGCCGCGGGCAGCCCCGGCGGCCTGCTGCGCCTGAAGGACATCGCGCGCATCGAGCTCGGCGCGCTCAACTACGACACGGCCAACACGCTCGACGGGCAGCCGACCATCGGCATGGCCACCTACCTGCAGCCCGGCGCCAACGCGCTGGAGGTCGCCGGCCTGGTGCGCGCGCGCATGCAGGAGCTCGCGCCCGGCTTCCCGGAGGACGTGGCCTACGCCATCCCCTTCGACACCACGCAGTTCGTCGACGCGTCGATCCGCGCGGTGACCCGCACCATGATCGAGGCGGCCTTCCTCGTGCTGGGCGTGGTGTTCCTGTTCCTGCAGACCTGGCGCGCGACCCTCATTCCCATGATCGCGGTGCCGGTGTCGCTCATCGGCGCCTTCGCCGGCCTGTGGCTCGCCGGGTTCTCCATCAACACGCTGACCCTCTTCGCGCTGGTGCTCGCCATCGGCATCGTGATCGACGACGCCATCGTGGTGCTCGAGAACGTCGAGCGCCTCATCCGCGAGAACGGCATGGGCCCGTTCGAGGCCGCGGTCGAGGCGATGCGCGAGGTGCAGCGCGCCATCGTTGCCATCGTGCTGGTCCTCGGCGCGGTGTTCATCCCGGTGGCCTTCCTCGGCGGCATCGCGGGGCAGCTCTACCGGCAGTTCGCGGTGACGCTCACGGTGGCGGTGCTCCTCTCGGGCTTCATCGCGCTCACGCTCACCCCGGCGCTGTGCGCCCTCATGATGCGCCGCGGCGAGCACGAGTCGCGGCTGTTCCGTCCGTTCAACCTGGGCTTCGCCTGGACCACGCGGCGCTTCCTCGACGGCGTGCGCTTCCTGGTCGGGCACCCGCTGATCGGGCTGGCGCTCTTCGCCGGCATCATCGCGCTCGCGGTGGCGCTGTTCCTGCGCGTGCCGACGAGCTTCGTGCCCGCCGAGGATCAGGGCTACGTCTTCGGCAACGTGCAGCTCCCCGACGGCGCGACGCTCGAGCGCACGCGCCGCGTGGTCGATCAGGTGAGCAGCATCGCGCGCGAGCATCCCGGCGTGCAGAACGCGCTCGCCATCGTGGGCTTCGACCTGCTGGGCGGCGGCAACCGCACCAACGCCGGCACCCTGTTCATCCGCCTGAAGCCCTGGGACCAGCGCCCGGACATCGCCGCGCCGGCGGTGGCGCGCGACATCATGCAGAAGGGCGCGGCGCAGCGCGACGGCATGGTGCTCGCCTTCAACCCCGCGGCGATCCGGGGCCTGGGCACCTCGGGGGGCTTCGAGCTGTACGTGCAGGCGCGCGGCGACCAGGACCCGCAACGGCTGTTCCAGGCGCTGCAGGGTTTCGCCGAGGACCTGCGCGCCGATCCGCGCATCGCCTCGGTGAACACCTTCTTCCGCCCCACCGTGCCGCAGCTGCGCGTGGAGGTGGACCGCGAGAAGGCGCTCTCGCTCGGCGTGCCGGTGCAGGACGTGTTCGAGGCCCTGCAGAGCACCATGGGCGCGCTCTACGTGAACGACTTCAACAAGTTCGGCCGCACCTACCGGGTGCAGATGCAGGCCGATGCGCCGTTTCGCGCCACCCCCGAGGATCTCGGCGCCGTCTACGTGCGCTCGGGCTCCAGCCGCGAGATGATCCCGCTGCGCTCGCTGATCCGCGTGCACAACGTGGTCGGCCCCGAGCAGCTCGAGCGCTTCAACGGCTTCCTCGCCGCGCGCCTGCTCGGCAGCGGCCGGCCCGGCGTGTCCTCCGGCGACGCCATCCTCGCGGTGGAGGCGCTCGCCGCCGCGCGGCTGCCGGAGGGCTACACCATCGCCTGGTCGGGCCAGGCCTTCCAGGAGAAGCGCACCGGGCGCGCCTCGGCGCTCGCCTTCGGCCTGGGCATCGTCATGGTGTTCCTCATCCTCGCCGCGCTCTACGAGCGCTGGCTGCTGCCCGTGGCGGTCGTCACCGCGGTGCCCTTCGCGGTGCTGGGTGCCCTCACCTTTGTATGGCTGCGCGGGCTGGAGAACGACATCTACTTCCAGATCGGCCTGGTGGTGCTCATCGGGCTCGCCGCGAAGAACGCGATCCTGATCGTGGAGTTCGCGCAGCAGGGCTTCCTCGAGGGCAAGAGCGCGACGGAAGCGGCCCTGAACGCGGCGCGCCTGCGCTTCCGGCCGATCGTGATGACCTCGCTCGCCTTCATCCTCGGCGTGCTGCCCCTCATGCTCTCCACCGGCGCGGGCGCCGCCGCGCGCCGCTCGATGGGCACCGGGGTGGTGGGCGGGATGCTCTTCGCGACCTTCATCGCGACGCTGTTCGTACCCCTTTTCTTCCTGCTCTTCGCGCGCCGCAGCCGGCGCCGCGCCGAGCAGGCCGAGGCGCGCACCGCCACCCCATGAAGCGCCTGCTGCCCGTGCTCGCCCTCGCCGGGTGCACCACGCTCGGCCCCGACTACCAGCGCCCGGCGCTGCCGCTGCCCGAGGGCTACCCGGCGCCGGCACCGGCGGCGGCCGCCGAACCCGTGCCCGCGCAGTGGTGGAC
>DATLGR010000030.1:0-13978 GCA_035540415.1 Burkholderiales bacterium
TCTGCTGCTCGCCGCCCGAGAGCGTGCCGGCGACCTGATGGCGGCGCTCCCGCAGGCGCGGGAAGGTCGCGAACTGCGGCTCCGGATCGGCGCCCCCGCGCGCGTAGGCCCCCATCGCCAGGTTCTCCTGCACGGTGAGCCGCGGAAAGATGCCGCGGCCCTCGGGAACCATCACCAGCCCCTTGCGGGGCAGCACGTGCACCGGCGTGCGCGCGATGTCCTCGCCCGCGTAGCGCACCGCCTGCGCCTGGGACGGCAGCAGGCGGCAGATGGCCTTCAGGGTCGAGGTCTTCCCGGCGCCGTTGGCGCCGATCAGGCAGACGAGCTCCCCTTCGCCGACCTCCAGGCTCACGCCCTTCACCGCCCGGATCCCGCCGTAGCGCACCTCCAGGTCGCGCACCTCAAGCAGCATGCGGGGCGCCGAGGTAAGCCTCGATGACCTTCGGATCGCGCTGCACCTGGGCCGGCAGCCCTTCGGCGATCTTCTCGCCGTGGTCGAGCACCATGAGCCGGTCGCACAGGTTCATCACCAGGCGCACGTCGTGCTCGATCAGCAGCACCGTGACGCCGCCGTCCCGGATGGTGCGGATCAGCCGCGCGAGCGCGACCCGCTCGGTGGCGTTCATGCCCGCCGCCGGCTCGTCGAGCGCGAGCAGCTTGGGCTCGGTGGCGAGCGCGCGCGCGATCTCGAGGCGCCGCTGGTCTCCGTAGGGGAGGCTGCCGGCCGCAGCGTTCGCCCGCGCGCGGATTCCCACGTAATCGAGCAGCTCGAGCGCACGCGCCTCGATGGCCTTCTCCTCCTCGACGGTCGCGCGCGTGCGCAGAATGGCGCCCAGCACGCCGGCGCGGGTTCGCACATGCCGCCCGATCATCACGTTCTCGAGCGCCGAGAGATTGGCGAAGAGGCGGATGTTCTGGAAGGTCCGCGCGATGCCCGCCGCGGCGATGCGGTCCGGGCCGCGCCCGGTGATGTCGCCGCCGTCGAAGGAGAAGCGGCCGGCATCCGGAGCGTAGATGCCCGTCAGGAGATTGAACAGCGTGGTCTTGCCGGCGCCGTTGGGACCGATCAGGCCGAAGATCTCGCCCGCCCCGATGCCGAAGGAAACCTCGCGCAGCGCATGCACGCCGCCGAAGCGCTTGCCGACGGCCTCGGCGGCGAGCAGCGGCCTCACAGCGGATGTCCCGCGGGCGTGGGGCTGCGCTCGGCCATCTCGCGCTTGCGCACCGCCGAAGGCAGCAGGCCGGCGGGCCGGAAATGCATCACGAGCACCAGCGCGAGGCCGAAGAGCAGCATGCGGATGACCTCGGGCTCCACCAGCAGCCGGCCGAAGAGCGCCTGCTGCGCCGGCTCCACCGTCCAGCGCAGGATCTCGGGCACGAAGGACAGCAGCAGCGCGCCGAGCACCACGCCCCAGATGTTGCCCATGCCGCCCAGCACCACCATGGCGACCACCATGATGGATTCCACCAAAACAAAGCTCTCGGGCGAGATGAAGCCCTGGATCGCCGAGAACATGCCGCCCGCGACGCCGCCGAAGCTCGCCCCCATGGCGAAGGCGAGCAGCTTGAGATTGCGCGTGTTGATGCCCATCGCGCGCGCCGCCACCTCGTCCTCGCGGATCGCCTCCCATGCGCGGCCCACGCGCGAATTCTGCAGCCGGACGTTCACCACGATGATGACGAGCGCCACCACCACCAGCAGGTAGTAGTACTTGATCGGTGCGCTGAATTCGAGGCCGAAAAGCGTATCGTAGGTGCCGAAGCTGAAGCCATCGAAGCTGAACGGATCGATACGCGCGATGCCGATGGGTCCGTTGGTCAGATTGACCGGCCGCGACAGGTTGTTGAGGAAGATGCGGATGATCTCGCCGAAGCCGAGCGTGACAATGGCGAGGTAGTCTCCGCGCAGCTTGAGCGTGGGGGCGCCCAGCAGCACGCCGAAGAGCGCCGCGATCGCGGCGCCGATCGGCAGGATCACCCAGAAGGGCAGGTGCAGGTTGAAGTGCGGGCTGGCGAGCAGCGCGTAGGTGTATGCGCCCACCGCGTAGAACGCGATGTAGCCCAGGTCGAGCAGCCCCGCGAAGCCGACCACGATGTTGAGGCCCAGCGCGAGCAGCACATAGAGCATCGCGTAGTTGGCGATCCGCACCCAGGTGGTGCCGACCTGCGCCAGCGCGAACGGCAGCAGCGTGAGCGCCAGGCCGATCATGGCGAAGCCGAGCCATACGAGCCACGGGTGCCGGCGCGTATCGAAGAGCGCCTGCATCACGCGCGGTCTCCGACCCGCTCGCCGAGCAGGCCGGAGGGACGGAATACCAGCACCAGGATCAGCACGACGAAGGCGAAGACGTCCTGGTAGTTCGAGCCGAACAGGATGAAGTGCCCGCCGTCGTCGCAGGCCTCGATCGCCCGCGCGAGCAGGCCGTACTGGCACAGATCGGTGAGATCGCCGATGTAGCCGGCGCCGAGCGCCTCCACCAGCCCGAGCAATACGCCGCCGAGCATGGCGCCCGGGATATTGCCGATGCCGCCCAGCACCGCGGCGGAGAAGGCCTTGAGGCCGAGGATCGAGCCCATGGTGTACTGGGCAATGCCGTAGTAGGTGCCGAAGAGCACGCCCGCCACCGCGCCGAGCGCGGCGCCGATGACGAAGGTGGCGGCGATCACCCGGTTGACGTCGATTCCCATGAGCCCCGCGACCTGCGGGTTCTGCGCGGTGGCGCGCATCGCGGTGCCCAGCGGCGTGCGGTACACGAGGAGCGCCAGCGCGCCCATGAGGCAGACGCAGATCGCCAGGATCGCCATCTGCACCGTCGTGATGGCCGCCCCGGCGACGAAGTAGGTGCGCGACTCGATGATCTGCGGAAAGGCGAGGATGTTGCGGCTCCACACCATGAGCGCGAGGTGCTGCAGGAGGATCGACACGCCGATCGCGGTGATGAGAGGCGCCAGGCGCGGCGCGCCGCGCAGCGGACGGTACGCAAGGCGCTCCATCGAGTAGCCCACCAGCATGCACACCGGCACCGCGCAGCCCGTGCCGATAAGGACCACCGCCAGCGGCGGCAGCCCGGAGGGAGCGAGCGCATGGATGATGCTGAAGGCGACCATGGCGCCGATCATCACGACCTCGCCGTGGGCGAAGTTGATGAGCTGGATGATGCCGTAGACCATGGTGTAGCCGAGCGCCACCACGGCGTACACGCTGCCCGCGGTGAGGCCGTTGATCACCTGCTGCAGGAAGGTGTCCACGGGCGGCTAGCCTAAACGAAAACCGGCAACGGAAATGAAAACGGCACCCGGAGGTGCCGTTTCACCCTGCACCGCGCAGCCTACCGGCCGCCCATCGATTTCTGGAACTCGGCGTACGAGGAGGTCTTGCCGCCTTTCACCACCGCGATCGGCTCGATCTTGCCGCCTTTCATGGTGAAGATCGTCACCTCGGCATCCTTGCGGTCGCCCTTGTCGTCGAACGCAATCGGGCCGGTCGAGCCGGTGAAGGCAAGCTTCTGGAGCTCCGGCAGGTAGGCCTTCGGATCGGTCGAGTTGGCCTTCTTCATCGCTTCGATCAGCAGGTTGGTGGCGTCGTAGGTGAACGGCGCATACAGGATCGGATCGGCGTTGTACTTCTTCTTGTAGGCCTCGGTGAACTTCTTCGACGCGGCCTGGGGCGGAATGCCGGCCTGCGAGCACAGCAGGCCCTCCGAGGCGTCGCCGGCGAGCTCCTTCATCTTGTCGGTGCAGGCGCCGTCGCCGAAGGTGAACACCGCCTTGATGCCGAGCTCGCGGCCCTGCTTGAGGAGCGGCCCGCCGGTCGCGTCCATCCCGCCGTAGAAGATCGCGTCCGGGCCGCGGCCGCGAACCTTCGTGAGCACGGCCTTCCAGTCGGTCGTTTTGTCGGTGCCCTTCTCGCGCGGCAGGACCTTGACCCCGGCCGCCTTGAGCGTCTTCTCCACCTCGTTGGCGATGCCTTCGCCGTAGGCGGTGGCGTCGTCGATCACCGCCACCACCTTCGGCTTGCGCTCGGCGGCGAGGTAGCTCGCGATCGCGGGACCCTGCTGGTCGTCGCGCGCGACCACGCGGAACTGCTGCTTGAAGCCCTGCTCGGTGAGCTTGGGGTTGGTCGCCGAGCCGGAGATCACCGGAATCCCGGCCTGGTTGTAGATCGGCGAGGCGGGAATCGAGGTGCCCGAGTTGAGGTGACCGACCACGCCGGCCACGCGCGAGTCAACCAGCTTCTGCGCCACGGTGGCGCCGACTTTCGGGTCGGCCTGGTCGTCCTCGGCGACGAGCACGAAGCGCACCGGACGGCCGCCGATCTCGAGCTTTGCTTCGTTGGCCTCTTCGACGGCAAGGCGCGCGCCGTTCTCGTTGTCCTTGCCGAGGTGAGCGATACCGCCGGTGAGCGGCGCGACGTGTCCGATGCGCACCTCGGTGACGGCGGGCGCCGCCTTGGCGGCATCGGCGGCCTTGGTCGCCGGGGCCTTGGCTGCCGGTTTCTGATCGCCGCAGGCCGCGAGGGCCACCGCCGCCGCAGCGAGCGTGATGCTGAGCTTCATGTTCATCGTTCTCCCCTGGAAGTGAGGCCGCGGATGATAGCGCAGCCCTCGTTACGAAATTCGGTTTACTTTTGCGACAGGATCCATTGCACCAGGATGCGGACCTCCCCGTCCGGGACGGCGGCGTTGGGAGGCATGGGAACCTGGCCCCATGCGCCCTGGCTGCCCTTCTTCACCCGGTCCACCAGCCGGGCCTCGGCGCCCGCGTCGCCGCGGTACTTGGAGGCGACTTCCTTGTAGGAGGGGCCGACGAGCTTCTTGTCTACGGCGTGGCAGGCAAAACAGGCGTGCTTCTTGGCGAGCGTTTCGTTCGCCGAGGCGGAAAAGGGGACGAGGAGGGCGCTGACCGCGCAGGAGGCGAGGACCTTGGCGAGACGCTTCATGCGTGCTCCTTCAGTGCTTTTTTCAAGTGTACAAGATCGCCGATGGGCGCAAGACAAGTAACGCCCCGGCACAGCCAACCGTTGACAGGCTCGGCACCCGCCGGCTTGTCGAGTACCGCCGGCAGCTCGAATGCCGCGTCGTTCGGGATCGCCACGGTGAGCAGATCGGGCATGAACTCGCTGGCGAGCGACGCCTGCCAGGTGCGCACGGCGGAGCGCTCGCCGCGCAGCACCAGCGTGCGCGGCGCATCGAGCTGTTCGCCGAGCGCCACCGCCATGGCGGCGAAGCCTGCCGGCACCTGGCGCATCGCCGGGTGGAAGAGCGCCACGGTACGCCGGGCGGCGAGCGCATACTTTTCTTCGCCCGTCAGCCCGGCCAGGCGCCCCAGCACGCTCGCCGCGGCCGCATTGCCGGAGGGCGTGGCCTGGTCCTGGCCGGGCTTGGGGCGATGGATCAGGCGCTCGTGGTCGTGGGCCGTGAAGAAAAAACCGCCGACCCCGGGGTCTTCGAACCGCTCGAGCAGGGCGTCGGCGAGCGCCCGGGCGAAAGCGAGCAGATCGGGCGCAAACTCTTCCTGCAGCAGCTCGAGCGCCGCGGCCGCCAGAAACGCATGGTCGTCGAGGTAGGCGTCCAGGTGCGCTCGCCCGTCCTTGCAGGTCGCAAGCAGCCGTCCCTGCCGCCACAACGCGCCGCGCACGAACTCCAAGGCGCGGCGCGCCGAGACGACCCAGTCCGGCCGCCCGAAGACGCGGCCGGCGTGCGCCATGCCGCGGATGGCGAGGGCATTCCACGCGGTCAGGACCTTCTCGTCCCGCGCCGGCCGCACCCGGCGCTCGCGTGCCGCGCAGAGCTTCGCTTTGGCGGCCGCAAGCCGGGCAGGGTCGCGGGAGGGCGCGCGCACCTGCAGATGCCAGTGGCGGTGCTCGAAATTCGCCGGCCCGTCCAGCCCGAAGTGCGGCGCGGCGACGGCAAACTCCTCCCCGGAAAGGATCGCGTGCGCTTCGTCGCGCGACCAGACGTAGAACCGGCCCTCCTCGCCCTCGCTGTCGGCGTCCAGCGACGAGTAATACCCACCCTCGGGCGACTGCATTTCGCGCATCATCCAGCCCGCGGTTTCCTCCGCGCAGCGGGCAAACAGCGCCTCGCGACTGACGGCCCATGCGTCGGCGAGCAGCGCCAGCAGCGGCCCGTTGTCGTACAGCATCTTCTCGAAGTGCGGAATGCTCCATTCCCGGTCGGTGCTGTAGCGGAAGAAGCCGCCGCCGAGCTGGTCGTAGATGCCGCCCTCGCACATCCGGCGCAGGGTGAGGAGCGCCATGTCCTGCGCGCCCGAGCGCAGGCAGAGCTCGAGGTCGGTGGGATGCGGAAACTTCGGCGCGCCGCCGAACCCGCCGTGCTCGGGATCGAAGCTCGCGCGCAGATCGGCGAGCAGCGCATGCACGGGCTCCGGCGAAAGTACGGCCGGCGCGCCGCCGCCCTGCGGCACGGTCCGCGCGAACGCCGCGAGGAGCTCACGATCCTGGGCCGCAATGTCGGCGCGCCGCTCGCGCCAGAGCGCGGCGATCCGCTCGCACAGGGCCGGGAAAGCCGGCATGCCGTAGCGCGCGGTCTTCGGGAAATAGGTGCCGCCGAAA
The DNA here is from genome assembly GCA_035540415.1 of Burkholderiales bacterium. Lineage (GTDB taxonomy): Bacteria > Pseudomonadota > Gammaproteobacteria > Burkholderiales > SG8-39 > SCGC-AG-212-J23. The sequence goes on from DATLGR010000030.1 coordinate 6,575, forward strand.
AAGGGCGTCCCGTCCGGCGACAGGAACATGGTGAGCGGCCAGCCGCCGGCGCGCTGGGTGAGCATCTGGTGCGCCGTCTGGTAGATGTGGTCCAGGTCGGGCCGTTCCTCGCGGTCTACCTTGACGTTGACGAAGAGCCGATTCATGACTTGCGCGATCGCCGGATCCTCGAAGCTTTCGTGCGCCATGACATGGCACCAGTGGCAGGCCGAATAGCCGATCGACAGCAGGATCGGCTTGTCCTCGCGCCGTGCGCGCGCCAGGGCTTCCTCGCCCCACGGATACCAGTCGACCGGGTTGTCCGCGTGCTGCTGCAGGTAGGGGGATGTTTCCTTGGAAAGCCGCTTCGCCATGGCCGCAAACAAGAACCCCCGCCGCAGCGGGGGTTCTGGATCCGTGCTGGCCCTAGGCTACTTCACGGGGCGCGTGAAGGGAAAGACCTTGGTGAGCCCCAGGATGTCGGTGACCAGCAGCACGAGGAAGACGACCAGCAGTACGCCCAGGATGCCGCCGGCCGGCAGCTCGTCCATGCGCGCGGCCAGCGTCGCGGCCTCCTCGTCGGTGAGGGCGGCGATGCGCGCTTTCACCTCGCCCGGCGTAACGCCCCGGGCCTCGAGTTGCAGGCGCACGTCCTCGCGGTCGAGGAGGCTCGCCAGCCGGCCCCGGTCCGCGTTCATGACCGCCGCTTCGGTCGGCAGCATGCCCGCCTGCGCCGGTAGCGGCACGCCGAGGCCGGCGATGCAGACGATGAGAAGGCTCGCGATCGTGCTCCGCAATCGTTTCATGGCGTTCCTTTCGCGTGGTTGTTCTATCGAACCGGACGGGTAAACGGGAACACCCGCGTGAAGCCCAGGATGTCGGTGATCAGCAGGACGATGAAGACGGTGAGCAGCACGCCCAGGACGTCGCCGCCCGCGGGCAGCTCATCGATGCGGCCGGCCAGCATACGCACCTCCTCGTCGGTCATGGCGCCGACGCGCTGGCGCACCTGGGTGGGGCTTACGCCGTTCGCTTCCAGCGCGGCGCGCACCTCCTCGCGGTCGAGCACCGCGGCGAGGCGGGCGCGCTCGCCGCTCGCCAGCACCGATTCGGTGGGCAGCATGCCGGCGTGTAGCGGCAGCGACGCGGCGGACAGGCAGACGATAAGCAGGCTTGCAACGAGACGGCGGAAACGGTGGATCATGAGTCCTCCCTGTTGTTCGTGCGTGCGCGAGCTTACCATCGGGCTCATGAGCGACCAAACCACCCCGGGGCAGGTGTTGCTTTTCTGGTTTGGCGGCCCGGAGAAGCGCGGCCGGCGACGCCGGCGCTGGTTCGAGAAGGACGCGCGGTTCGACCAGGAGATCCGCGAGCGCTTCCTCCCGGCCTGGGAGCAGGCCGCGGCCGGCCGCTTTGCCCACTGGAAGGACGCACCGGCCGACTGCCTGGCGCTCATCGTGACCCTCGACCAGTTCCCGCGGCACCTCTTCCGCGGCACTGCGCGCGCGTTCGCCACCGACGCCGCCGCGCTGGACACCGCGCGGCACGCGGTGGAGCGTGGCCATGACCGTGCGCTGCTGCCGGTGGAACGACTGTTCGTCTACCTGCCCTTCGAGCACAGCGAAGCGCTGGAGGACCAGGTGCGTGCCTGCGAGCTCACCAAGCCGCTCGAAGCGTTCCAGGAGACCGCCGACGTGTACCGCTACGCGGTGGCCCACCACGACATCATCGCCCGCTTCGGCCGCTTCCCGCACCGCAATGCGGCCCTCGGCCGGGTGAGCACCGAGGCCGAGCTGCAGTTCCTGAAGCAGCCCGGCTCGGCGTTCTAGCGCTCGGGCGCGTCGGTGACCGCGCCGAGCGACGCGGTCGACACGAGCTTCATGTACTTGGCGAGCAAGCCCCGGGTGTAGCGCGGCTTGGGCGCCTTCCATTTCTTGCGCCGCGCCGCGAGCTCGCGAGCGGAGATGTTGAGCTGGATCAGGCGGCGCTTCGCGTCGATCGTGATCGAATCGCCCTCGCGCACCAGCGCAATCGGCCCGCCGACGTATGCCTCGGGCGCCACATGTCCCACCACCATGCCCCAGGTCCCGCCGGAGAAGCGCCCATCGGTGAGCAGGCCGACCGATTCGCCGAGCCCCTGGCCGATCAGTGCGGAGGTCGGGGCCAGCATCTCCTGCATGCCCGGGCCGCCCTTCGGCCCCTCGTAGCGGATGACGACGACGTCGCCGGGCTTGATGCGCTTGGCCATGATCGCCTTCATGCACGCGTTCTCCGAGTCGAACACGCGCGCCGGGCCGGTGATCGCCGGGTTCTTCAGGCCCGTGATCTTGGCCACGCAGCCCTCCGGCGCCAGGTTGCCGCGCAGGATGGCGAGATGCCCCTGCCGGTACAGCGGCTCGGACCAGGGCCGGATCACTTCCTGGTCGGTCCGCGGCGTGTCGGGCACGTCCTTCAGCATCTCGGCCATCGTCTTGCCATGGATGGTCATGCACTCGCCGTGCAGCGCGCCGTTGGCGAGCAGGATCTTGAGCACCTGCGGCACTCCGCCCGCCCGGTGGAAATCCACCGCCACGAAGCGCCCCGAGGGCTTGAGGTCGCACAGCACCGGCACCCGCCGGCGCACCCGCTCGAAGTCGTCGATCGTCCAGCGCACGCCGGCGGCGCTGGCGATCGCGAGGTAATGCAGCACGGCGTTGGTGGAGCCTCCGGTCGCCATGACCAGCGCGACCGCGTTCTCGATCGACTTCCTCGTGATGATGTCGCGCGGCCGCAGGTTGCGTTTCACCGCCTCGACCAGCGCGCGCGCAGACTCGGCCGCGGACTCGACCTTCTCGGCGTCGGGCGCGGCCATCTGCGAGGAGCCGAGCAGGCTCATGCCGAGCGCCTCGAACGAGGAGCTCATCGTGTTGGCCGTATACATGCCGCCGCAGGCGCCGACGCTCGGGCAGGCATTCTTCTCGATGCCGATGAAGTCCTCCTCGGCGAGCTTGCCGGCGGTGAAGGCGCCGACCGCCTCGAACGCCGAGACGATAGTGAGCGCCTGCCCTTTCCACTGGCCGGGCTTGATCGTGCCGCCGTAGACGTAGATCCCCGGCACGTTCATGCGCGCCAGGGCCATCATGCCGCCGGGCATGTTCTTATCGCAGCCGCCGACGACCAGCACGCCGTCCATGGCCTGCCCGTTGACGCTCGTTTCGATGGCATCGGCGATGACCTCGCGCGACACGAGCGAGTACTTCATCGCCTCGGTGCCCATGCCGATGCCGTCGGTGACCGTCGGCACGCCGAAGGACTGCGGCTTGGCGCCGGCTTGCTCCAGCGCCGCGACCGCCCGATCGACGAGCGGCTGGAGTCCGGCGTTGCAGGGGTTCATGGTCGAATGGCCATTCGCCACGCCGACGATCGGCTTGTCGAAGTCGCCGTCGCGGAAGCCGACCGCACGCAGCATGGCGCGGTTCGGCGAGCGGGCAACGCCCTGGGTGATGAGCTGGGAGCGGCGGTTCGCGGCCATCGGATATTGCCTCCTTGGAGGCGCGCATTGTGCAGCAGCCGGCGCCCGCGATCCAATGCCGGCGGCGGCCGGCTGTAATACGCTTCGCGCATGAATATGCCCGAAACCTGGCAGCTGCGGTATTTCGTCGCCGTGGCCGAACGGCTGCATTTCGGCCGCGCGGCCGACGCGCTCGCCATCTCCCAGCCGCCGCTGTCGCGCGCGATCCGCGGCCTGGAGCTGCAGCTCGGTGTGCCGCTGCTCGCGCGCAGCCGCCGCCGGGTCGAGCTCACCGCGGAAGGGCAGCGCTTTCTGGAGGACGCGCGCCGCGTCCTGGCGCAGCTCGAGCGCGCGGTGCTCGACGTGCGCGGCATGGCGGCCGGCGAGCAGGGGCGGCTGCGCATCGGCTTCGTCTCGCTCGCCGATTACGGCGTGCTGCCGGGGCTGCTGAAATCCTACAAGAGCGCGCGCCCCGGCGTGACGCTCGCGCTTCGCGAGATGCTCTCGCCGGAACAGGCCGCCGCGCTGGCGGGCGGCGCGCTCGACTTCGGGCTGCTGCTGCCGCCGGTGGCCGAAGCGGAACGCCTCGAGCACCTCGTGGTTCAGCGCGAGCGCTTCGTCGCGGCGCTGCCGGCTCGCCACCCGCTCGCCCGCGCGCGCGGGCGGCTGCGCATGCAGGAGCTCGCCGGGGAGCCGCTGGTGATGGTGCCGCGGGACATCGCCCCTGCCCTGTACGATACGGTTGCCGAGCTCGCCGCGCGGGCCGGGCTCTCCCTCAACGTGGCGCAGGAGGCGATTCAGATGCAGACGGTGGTGAGCCTGGTGTCGAGCGGGCTTGGGGCAGCGGTCGTGCCGGCCTCGGTGGCCAACCTTGGGCGGCGCGGCGTCGCCTACCGGGCGATCGCCGATCCCCATCCGCCGCTCGACCTTTGGCTCGCCTGGCCGCGAGGCGCCGCCGGCACGGCCGCGCGCGAGTTCATCGCCCACGCGCGCCGGGCGCGTTAGCCATGCTGCAGCATCCGCAGATCGATCCCATCGCCTTCGCCGTCGGGCCGCTCGCCGTGCGCTGGTACGGGCTCATGTACCTCGTGGGCTTCGCCGGCGCCTGGGCGCTCGGGCGGTTGCGCATCCGCCGGGGGCTTGCGCCGATCAACGCGCGGCAGTTCGACGACCTGCTGTTCCTCGGCGTGCTGGGGGTGATCCTCGGCGCGCGGCTGGGCTATGTGCTCTTCTACAAGCCCGGCCATTACGCGAGCCATCCGCTGGAGATTTTCGCCCTCTGGCAGGGCGGGATGTCGTTCCACGGCGGGCTGCTCGGCGTGATGGCCGCGATCGCCTTCACCGCCTGGCGCCACCGCATCGATTTTCTGCGCCTTGCGGACTTCGTGGTGCCGCTGTGCCCCCTGGGCATCGCCGCCGGACGGCTGGGCAACTTCATCAACGGCGAGCTCTACGGCCGCGTCACCGATGTGCCCTGGGGCATGGTGTTTGCCGGCGCCGGTCCGCTGCCGCGACACCCGTCGCAGCTCTACCAGTTCGCCCTGGAAGGCGCGGCGCTGTTCGCGCTCGTATGGTGGTTCTCCAGCCGGCCCCGCGCGCGCGGCGCGGTTTCGGGCGTGTTCCTCATGGGCTACGGCGCCTTTCGCTTCGTCGCCGAGTTCTTCCGCGAGCCCGACGCCTTCCTCGGCCTGCTCGCGCTGGGCCTCACCATGGGGCAGTGGCTGTGCCTGCCGATGATCGCGGCAGGGCTTGCGCTCTTCGTGTGGAGTCGACGCTAGAGCCGGTTTTTGGCGCGGTCCTGCCGGTCTTCGGACTGGTAGCCTGCGGCTACCTCGCCGGACGCTTCGCGCTGGTGACGCAGGCCTCCAGCCAGGCGCTCAACCAGTTCGTGTATGCGTTCGCGCTGCCCGCCATGCTGTTCGTCGCGGTCTATCGGGGCTCGCTGGAGGAGATCCTGAGCGGGATGTTCCTGCTCGCCGTGATCGCGGCGACGATGGGCACCGCCGCGGTCGGCTTCGCCCTGTCGCACTTCGGCGCCCGCGCGGCGCCGGCCGAGAGCACTTTGCGAGCGCTCAATGCCTCATTCGCCAACACCGGCTACCTGGGCATCCCGCTGGTGACCGTCGCCTACGGCGAGCGCGCCGCGCTCCCGGCTGCCCTCGCCACGGTCGCGACGAACATCGTGTCCTTCGCGCTCGCCCTCGCGTGCCTGGAGCTGTTCGTGAATCCGCGCCGCGGCGGCATTGCCCGCGCGCTTGCCGGCGTGGCGAGGAGCCCGCTCATCTGGCCGATCGCGCTCGCCGTGGCGCTGGTGGCGCTCGACGTGCGGGTTCCCCTGCCGGTCGAGCGCTTCGCCATGCTGCTCGCCGCGGCGGCCGGGCCCTGCGCGCTGTTCGCCATCGGCCTGTTCGTCTCGCAGCTCTCCATTCGGGCCGGGGTGTCCGCCAGCTGGCAGAGCACGCTGCTCAAGCTCGTGCTGCACCCGCTGCTCATGGCGGCCCTCGCCTTCTACCTGCTCCCGATCGACCCGTTCTGGGCCAAGATTGCGGTGGTGTGCGCGAGCCTGCCGCTGGGCGCGACGGCCTTCGTCCTGGCCCAGCGCTATCGCCTGCTCGAGGCCGAGACCTCCACCGGGGCGGTCGTGTCCACCGCCGCCTCGGTGTTTACGGTCGCGCTCGTGATGGCCCTGCTCGGGGGCTGAGCGCCGCGTCGAGCAGCCGCGCCACGTGCCAGGCCTCGCGGGCGGCCCCGTCGGCAATCTGATGCCGGCAGCTCGTGCCGTCGGCCACGACGAGGGCGTCCGGGACTTTGCGCACTTCGGGCAGCAAGGCGAGCTCGGCCATCCTCATGGAGATGGCGTAATGCTCGGCCTCGTAGCCGAAGCTGCCCGCCATGCCGCAGCAACTCGTCTGCACGGCGGACACCTCGAGGCCCGGCACCATGCGCAGCACCTTCTCCACCGCGGGCATGGCGTCGAACGCCTTCTGGTGGCAGTGCCCATGGAGCAGCGCCTTCTTCTCGAGCGGCTGGAAGCTCAGCCGCCCGGGGCTTTCGGCGAGGTATTCCTCGAAAAGCACCGCGCGGTGCGCGAGCGCCTCGGCGCCGGGAACCAGCACCCGGTACTCGTCGCGGAAGGACAGCAGGCACGAAGGCTCCAGGCCGATCACCGGTACGCCGCGCTCGACGTAGGGCCGCAGCGCCTGCAGCGTGCGCTGCGCCTCCGCCTTCGCTTCCTCGACCATCCCGGCGGCGAGGAAGGTGCGCCCGCAGCACAGCGGCCGCCCGGTCGCGAGCGGCTGCGCCGTGTGCACCTTGCAGCCGGCCGCCTGCAGCACGCGGATCGCGGCGCGCGCGTTCTCGGGCTCGAACCAGCGATTGAACGTGTCAACGAACACCACGACCTCCGGCCCGTCGCCGCGCGCGGGGCGGCTGCGGTCGTGGAAGTAGTCGCCCCGCCATCGGGGAAGCGAACGCCGATCCGAGAAGCCCAGCATTCTTTTCCCCAACGATGAGACGGCGTTGGCCAACGGGGCCAGCCGGCCGGCCCACCTCGCATAACGCGGCAGGTAGGCGATCGCGCGGTCGCGCAGCGAGTACCCGTGCTTCGCCTTGTAGTGCGCCAGGTACTCGACCTTCATGCGCGCCATGTCGACCCCGGTGGGGCATTCGCGCTTGCAGCCCTTGCACGACACGCAAAGGTCGAGGGCATCGCGCGCCTCGTCGAACGCGATCTGGCTGGAAAGCGCGAGTCGAAGCGTATTGGCGCGACCCCGCGTGAGGTGCGCCTCGTCGAGCGTGGCGCGATACGAGGGGCACATCGTGCCGGCATCGAACTTGCGACAATGGCCGTTGTTGTTGCACATCTCGACCGCCTTGTCGAAGCCGCCCCAGTCGCCCCAGTCGAGCACCGGGGGCGGGGGCGCCGGGGCGTAGCC
>DATLGR010000031.1:0-1715 GCA_035540415.1 Burkholderiales bacterium
CGGCCGTCGACCACAGTGCCGATGAGGATCGTCTCGTCGACGATCAGGTCCTCGCCGTAGACGCGCATGAGGTTCTCGGCGCGCTCGCCCTTGAGCGCGGGGAAGAGCCGCTGGTAGAAGCCGCGGATCGCGGGCTTGCCGCGCAAGGGTCCGTCGGGCCCGCCGACCACGTGGTGCAGCGGGTCCTCGGTGTACGTGCCCATCACGTCCTCCAGGTCCGCGGTGGCCTCGTACATGAAATGCTCGTTCACGAGCTTGTCCATCGCCTGCCGGCTCATGCCCATCGGATGACCCCTTCGTTGCGCCGGTGGATCCTGCCGTCCTTCATCACCATGAGCAGCTTCTCCCGGTCCTGCAGCAGGCGGATGTCGGCGCTCGGGTCGCCGTCGACGAGCAGGAGATCGGCGAGGTACCCCGGGCGCACCTGCCCCAGCGGCTCGCGGCCCATGAGCTCGCCGCCGAGCCTCGTGGCGGCGACCAGCGCTTCGCTCGGCGTGTAGCCGAGGAGCTTCACGAACCACTCGAGATCGCGCGCGTTGGTGCCGATGGGGTTGTAGGGAAAGCCGTAATCGCCGCCGGGCAGGACGCGGATGCCGCGCTTTCGCATCTGCGGGTAGAGCGCCTGCATGCGCTCGAGGTGGATCGCCGCGCCGAGGTTGCCGGGCCCCGAGCGCGGGATGCCGAAGGCCTCGGCCTCGCAGGTGCGCGTGACCATGAGCCCGATGGCCGGCGCGACGAACATCTCGTCCTTCCGTTCCTCCAGCAGGTCGAGCGCCTCCTCGTCGGCGTAGGAGCAGTGGTAGACGATGCGAAAGCCGTGCTTCGCCGCGAGCTTCACGGCGCCGGCGGCCTGGGCGTGGCAGGCGAGCCAGACGCCCGATTCGCGGGCTTGCTCGCCGATGGCCGCCACTTCTTCGTCGGTATAGGTGAGGGCTTGCGAGCCGTTCGGCTGGAAGGCGTCGTCGCTCGAGAGCAGGAACTTGATCGAATCGACGCCCGCCTTGGCCATGTCGCGCACGTAGGCGCGCATCGCCTGCGGGCCGCGCGCATGCCGGGCGCCCTCTTCCGCCTTCATGCCGAGCGCGCCCTCGGGCAGGCGCTCGAGCGACGAGGCGCGCAGCCGCGGCCCCGGCAGCCAGCCGCCGTCGATCTCCTCGCGCAGCGCGATCTCGAAGCGCGGGCCGAGCGCGCCGGCGGAGTAGGCGCTGGTGAAGCCCGCGTCCAGCGTCACCTTGGCGTTGTGCGCGGTGACGAGCAGGTGCTCCTCCGGCGGCAGCGTCATGGTCTTGAAGATCCGCCCCACCGAGGACGGCCAGGAGAGATGGGCATGCGACTCGACCAGGCCCGGCATAAGCGTGCGGCCGCCACAATCGACCGTGCGCGCGTCCGCGCGCCGGATCTGCGAGGCGCCCTCGGCCACCGCCTCGATGCGGTTCCCCGCCACGAGGACTTCGCCGGCAAACGGTGCCCGGCCCGAGCCATCGAAGATCCGGGCGTTGGTGAACAGCCAGCAGTCCCGCTCCATGGGCTTCCTCCCGGCAAGCGAGCACTATACCCCTGGGGAGTTTCCGCCGAGCCTTTCGGCACGGTCGAAGACCTGGACCGTCACCTGCGCATGCTGTAGCGAAGGAGCGCGAGCCCGACGCCTGCGAGCAGCATGCCGGCGAGCGCGCCGTTGCGCGCGCGATGCGGCGCCGGGGGCGCGCTCCACCCGC
>DATLGR010000032.1:0-3305 GCA_035540415.1 Burkholderiales bacterium
CCTGGGGGAGGCCATGCTCGCCTGGGGCGGCGCCGTGGCCTGCGTCGACATCAATCCCGTCATGGTGTTTGAAACCGGGCGTGGTGCTCTGGCAGTCGATGCGCTGGTGGAGGCTCGCCTATAATCGGCGCTCCATGAAAATCCTGGTCAGCATCAAGCGCGTCGTCGACTTCAACGTCAAGGTGCGCGTGAAGTCCGACGGCAGCGGCGTCGAGACCGCGAACGTCAAGATGTCGATGAACCCGTTCGACGAAATCGCCGTGGAGGAGGCGGTGCGGCTCAAGGAAGCGGGCGCGGCGAGCGAGATCGTGGTCGTGTCCTGCGGCGTGCAGGCCTGCCAGGAGACGCTGCGCACGGCGCTCGCCATTGGCGCCGACCGCGCCCTGCTGGTCGAGACCGCGGCCGAGCTGCAGCCGCTCGCGGTGGCGAAGCTCCTCAAGGCGGTCGCCGAGCGCGAGAAGCCGCAGCTCGTCATCCTCGGCAAGCAGGCGATCGACGACGACGCCAACCAGACCGGCCAGATGCTCGCGGCGCTGCTCGACTGGCCGCAGGCCACCTTCGCGTCCAAGGTCAGGCTGGACGAGGGCAGGGCGACCGTGACGCGCGAGGTCGACGGCGGCCTCGAGACCATCGCCGTCAGGCTCCCGGCGGTGCTCACCACGGACCTGCGCCTCAACGAGCCGCGCTACGTCACCCTGCCCAACATCATGAAGGCGAAGAAAAAGACCCTCGAGACGCTCAAGCCCGAGGCGCTCGGCGTCGACGTCGCGCCGCGCCTGGCGACGCTCAAGGTGAGCGAGCCGGCGAAACGCAAGGCGGGCGTGAAGGTGCCGGATCCGGCGGCGCTGCTCGACAAGCTGCGCAACGAAGCGAAGGTGCTCTGATGACCATCCTCGTCGTTGCCGAGCACGACAACAAGTCGATCCGCAAGGCGACGTTGCATGCCCTCGCCGCGGCGCAGAAGCTGGGCGCGGACATCCACCTGCTGGTCGCCGGGCACGAGGCGGCCGAGGCGGCCAAGGCCGCCGCCGCGATCGGCGCGGTCAAGAAGGTGCTGCACGCCGATGCCCCGCACCTGGGCGAGTTCCTGGCCGAGAACGTCGCGGCGCTGGTGGCCGGGCTGGCGCGGGGGTACAGCCATGTCCTCGCGGCTTCCACCTCCAACGGCAAGAACGTCATGCCGCGCGTCGCCGCGCTGCTCGACGTGCAGCAGATCTCCGACATCTCGGCGGTGGAAGGGGCCGACACCTTCGTGCGCCCGATCTACGCGGGCAACGCGCTCGCCACCGTGAAGTCGTCCGACCCGGTCAAGGTCATCACGGTGCGCACCACTGCCTTCGATGCGGTGCCCGCGAGCGGCGGCAGCGCCGCGCTCGAATCGATCCCGGTCCCGCCCGATCGCGGGCTGTCCGCCTTCGTGAGCCGCGAAGTTTCGAAGTCGGAGCGCCCGGAGCTCACGGCGGCGAAGATCATCGTCTCCGGCGGGCGCGGCCTCGCCTCGGGCGAGAACTTCACCAAGGTCCTCGAGCCGCTCGCCGACCAGCTCGGCGCGGCGATGGGCGCCTCGCGCGCCGCGGTGGACGCGGGGTTCGTGCCGAACGACTGGCAGGTCGGCCAGACCGGCAAGATCGTCGCGCCCGACCTGTACATCGCGGTCGGCATCTCGGGGGCGATCCAGCACCTTGCCGGCATGAAGGACAGCCGCGTGATCGTCGCCGTCAACAAGGACGAGGAAGCGCCCATCTTCCAGGTGGCCGACTACGGCCTGGTCGGGGACCTCTTCCAGCTCATCCCCGGGCTGGTGGAGGAGCTGAAAAAGTAGCCTCGGAGGCTGAACCATGAGCGCCTACGCCCCGCCGTTGAAGGACATGAAGTTCGTGCTGCGCGAGCTCGCCGGCCTGGAGGCGGTGGCGAAGCTGCCCGGGTTCGAGGAGGCCACGCCCGAGACGGTGGACGCCATCCTCGAGGAGGCGGCGCGCTTCGCCGCCGAAGTGCTCGAGCCGCTCAACATCACGGGCGACCGCGAGGGCGCGACGCTCGAGGGCGACCGGGTGCGCACGCCGCCGGGGTTTCGCGAGGCTTACCGCAAGTTCGTCGAGGGCGGCTGGAACGCGCTGCCGTTCGAGCCGCGCTGGGGCGGCCAGGGGCTGCCCAAGCTCGTGGCGACGCCCGTGGACGAGATGTGGACCAGCGCCAACATGAGCTTCTCGCTGTGCCCGCTGCTCACGCAGGGCGCGGTGCATGCGCTGTCGCTGCGCGGCTCCAACGCACTGCAGGACGCTTACATTCCGCGCATGGTGGCCGGCGAGTGGGCGGGCACCATGAACCTCACCGAGCCGCAGGCGGGGTCGGACCTCGCGCTCGTCAAGACGCGCGCCGTGCGCGAAGGCGACCACTACCGCATCTCCGGCCAGAAGATCTTCATCACCTACGGCGAGCACGACTTCACCGAGCAGATCGTGCACCTGGTGCTGGCGCGCACGCCGGAGGCGCCCGAGGGCGTGAAGGGAATTTCCCTTTTCGTCGTGCCGAAGTTCCTGGTGAAGCCCGACGGCACGCTCGGCGCGCGCAACGGCGCGCGCTGCGTGTCGCTCGAGCACAAGCTCGGCATCCACGCGAGCCCCACCGCGGTCATGGTCTACGACAACGCGGTGGGCTACCTCGTGGGCGAGGAGAACCGCGGGCTCGAGACCATGTTCATCATGATGAACGCGGCGCGCTTCGGCGTGGGCCTGGAGGGCGTGTCCATCGCGGAGCGCGCGTTCCAGCGCGCGCTCGCCTTCGCCCGGGAGCGGGTGCAGGGTCGCGACCTCGTCGCGGGGACTTCGGTTCCCATCATCCGGCACCCCGACGTGCGCCGCATGCTGATGCTGATGAAGTCGCAGACCGAAGCGATGCGCGCGCTGGCCTATACCGTGGCCGCGGCGCTCGACTACGCGCATCGGCATCCCGACGAGAAAGCGCGCCGTCAGCACCAGGCCTTCGTCGACCTCATGATTCCCGTGGTCAAGGGCTGGTGCACCGAGACCGGCATCGAGGTGGCCTCGCTCGGGGTGCAGGTGCACGGCGGCATGGGCTTCATCGAGGAGACCGGCGCGGCGCAGTACCTGCGCGACGCGCGCATCACCACCATCTACGAGGGCACCACCGGCATCCAGGCCATGGATCTCGTGGGGCGCAAGATCGCCCGCGAGGGCGGCGCCACCGCGCGCGCCTGGATCGCCGAGCTGCGCAAGCTCGACGCGAGCCTCGCCGGCGCCGCGCAGGCCGACGCGCGGGCGTTGCGCGAGCCGCTGGCGCGCGCG
>DATLGR010000033.1:0-1695 GCA_035540415.1 Burkholderiales bacterium
GAGGATCAGGGTGAGCGGCCCCGGCCAGAAGCGCTGCGCCAGCACGCGCGCCGCCGCCGGCACTTCGCGCGCCCACTCGAACGCGGCCGCGGCGCCGGCGAAATGCACGATCACGGGGTGATCGGCCGGGCGGCGCTTCACGGCGTACAGCCGCGCGACGGCCTCGGCGTTCGACGCGTCCGCGCCCAGGCCGTAAACCGTCTCGGTGGGAAAGGCGACCAGGCCGCCGCGCCGCAGGATCTCGACGGCGCGCGCGAGGCCGGCATCACTCATCGCCGATCCCGAGCCGCGCGCGCAGGGCGAGCGCCGCCTCGAGCGCGCGATTGCGGCTTGCATCGAGCACCGTGATGTGGGCCATCTTGCGCCCGGGCCGGGCGAGCGCCTTGCCGTAGAGGTGCAGCCGGGCGCGCGGCTCGGCGAGGACCGCGTCCCAGGGCGGCTCGCCCCCGCGCCAGGCCTCCCCCAGGACGTTGAGCATCACCGCCGGCGACAGGAGCCGCGGATCGCCGAGCGGCAGTGCGCAAAGCGCACGCACCTGCTGCACGTACTGGCTGGTGGCGCACGCCTCGATCGTGTAGTGGCCGCTGTTGTGCGGTCGCGGCGCCATCTCGTTCACGAGCAGCCGCCCCGGGCAGACGAAGAACTCCACCGCCAGCACTCCCACGTAGCCGAGCGCGGTGGCGAGGCGCGAGGCCATCGCCTGCGCCTCGGCGGCGAGCCCCGCGCTCACCCGGGCCGGGACGATGGAGAGGTCGAGGATGCCGCTGCGGTGACGGTTCTCCGCCGCGGTGAAGGGTTGGGTCGCGCCGTCTTCGCCGCGCGCCACCACCACCGAGATCTCGCATTCGAGCTCGAGGGCGCGCTCGAGCACGCAGGGCGCGCGCTCGAACGCCGCCCACGCCGCGCGCGCCTCGTGCGGCGAGCCGACCCGCGCCTGGCCCTTGCCGTCGTAGCCGAAGCGCGCCCGCTTCAGGATGGCGGGGTAGAGCTGCGGGCGCTCGAGGTCCGCTTCGCGCTCGACCGCGGCGTACTCGCCGATGGGAAAGCCGTGCGCCGCGAGCGCGGCCTTCTCGCGGATGCGGTCCTGCGAGATCGCGACGCACTCGGCCGAGGGCGCGACCCGCACGCGCGCGCCGAGGTAGGCGAGGCTCTCGGCGGGGACGTTCTCGAACTCGGTGGTGACCGCCGCGCAGCTGCGCGCAAGCTCATCCAGCGCGGCGCGGTCGTCGAAGGCGGCGGCGAGCTGGCGGTCGGCGAGGGCGCCGGCCGGGCTCTCCGGGTCCGGGTCGACCACCGCCACGCGGTAGCCCATCTGCCGCGCGGCGATGACGAAGAAGCGCCCGAGCTGGCCACCCCCGAGCACGCCCAGCCAGGCGGGCGGCAGGATAGGGCGCGTGTGGGCGCTCATTTACATTTCACGGGGCGTCCGCCAATCGCATCTTGGCCACCATGCGCTTGAGCTTCCCTCGATAACGCTCGAGCTTGGCCGCGAGCGAACGCTCGCTCACTGCCAGCAGAGCCACCGCGAAGAGCCCGGCATTGGCGGCGCCCGACGGACCGATGGCGAAGGTGGCGACCGGCACCCCTTTGGGCATCTGCACGATGGACAGCAGCGAGTCCTGCCCGGCGAGGTGCTTGCTCGGCACCGGCACGCCGAGCACCGGCAGCGTCGTCTTCGAGGCGAGCATGCCGGGA
>DATLGR010000034.1:0-5147 GCA_035540415.1 Burkholderiales bacterium
CGGCGAGGAAGACGGCGAGATCCAGGCTGATCACGGTTTGGCCCTTTCCGGGTCGAGGAATTCCTTGCGGTGGAGGAACGCGGCGTGGCGCACGGTGCGCTTGCCGCGCGTCCAGTCGCGCAGCATGCGCGGGGCGAGGCGCGAGAGCTTGCGCAGCAAGGCGGGGCCGCCCTTGCGCACGGTCAGCTCGACGCGGTGCCCGTTCGGGTCGAAGAAATAGATGCTTTCGATGAACTGGTGGTCGGTCGGGCCGACGACCTCGATGCCTCTCCTGCGCAGCCTGCGCCGGCGGGCCAGGAGCTCCTTGCGGTCCTTCACCTCGAACGCGATGTGCTGCACCCAGGCCGGCGTGTTCGCGTCGCGGCCCATGGCCGGCGAGTTCGGCAGCTCGAAGAAGGCGAGCGAGCTGCCGCGGCCCGCGTCGAAGAAGATGTGCATGTACGGGTCGGGCTCCTTCGTCGAAGGCACCCGGTCCTCGGAAATCGCCATGGTGTACTTCATGCCGAGAAGGCCGTGATAGAAGCGCACCGTCTCGGCGGCATCGCGGCAGCGGTAGGCGACGTGGTGAATGCGCTGGATGCTCATGGCCCGAAAGTAGCCGGGCCACGCGCGGGCCCCTTGACTTACATCAAACGCCTGCGACGGCGGGCGAGGACGCCCGCGGCGGCCGTGACGATGAACAACGCAATGGCGGCCGCGTTGCCCCAGGCGCCGGCGGCGACATCGATGAACACGCGCACCGCGAGCGAGGCGTGCAGCAGCCCCAGCGGCAGATAATGGGCGCCGTGATAGGGCGCGCGCGCGAACAGCAGCGGCGCGGCGAAGCCCACGAATACGGCATGAAGCGCCGCGTCGTAGGCCCGCGCCGCGGCCACCAGGGCGCCGCCGAACGCGAGCCACGCGGCGGCGCCGAGCAGGCACAGCGCCGCGAAGCGCGGCGCCCCCGGGGCCGACAGGCCTGCGCGCGCCGGGTGGAACACCGCCAGCCACAGCGCCATCGCGGCGAAAAGCGCGCCCAGCAAGCGCGGGGCGAGCGCCGCGGCGAGCAGCGCCGCGGCGGCGAGGACGACGAGCGCCGCCCGGGCCGGCGCGGACTCGCCGGTGCGTCCCGGGCGCTCGGCGCCGAGCGACAGGACGACGAACGCCATCCACCAGGGCACCGCGGGCCGGCCTTCGAGCGCGGCGAGGTTGCCGAGCGCCCAGGCGAGCGCGCTCGCAAGGCCCACCGCGGCGATGAGGGCCGCCTGGAGCGAGCGCTGGCGCTGCACGAGCACGATGCTCGCCGCGCACAGCGCGAGCGCGGCGACGAGCATGAGCACAAGGCCGGCGAGCGCGAAGCCTGCAAGTGCGACCGCCCCGCCCAGGACGGCGGCGGCCGGCGCCGACCAGGCCCACCCCGGCGAGCCCAGCTCGGCGGCGCGCGCCACGCCGAGCAGCGCGCCGAAGAACGCCGACACGAGCAGGGGACCGTGCAGAGCCGCCGCGGCCGAGGGCGCGGGGATCGGGCTCAGCCGCGCGAGCCCGCCCCACACGCCGATGGCGAGCGCGAGCAGCGCGAGCAATAGCAGCGTGGTTTTGATGTGGGTCAAGATGTTCCGCCGGCGCGGCGCTAGGGTAAGCGCATGAACGCCACCCTCGCCGCCCTTGCCCTTCTCGCCGCGCTCCTCGGCGCGATCGCGATTTTCGCCATCATAGCCGGCCGCCGCCTGCTGGAAGACCGCGGCCCGCTGCGCCTGCGGCGCATGCTGGAGCGCCGCGGCGCCGACGCCGAGCAGGTGCTCGGCACGGGCAGCTACGCTGCCGCGGTGGCGACGCGCCGCTGCGTGGCCTGCCGCGACCAGGCGGCCTGCGATGCGTGGCTCGCTTCCGGCCGGCGCGAGGGCGCGGCCGAGTTCTGCCCGAACGCGGCGTTCGTCGAAACCGCTGCACGCGAGCGGGCGTAGGCCACAAAAGAAAAGCCCCGGGACCTTGGGGAGGGAGCCGGGGCAGAACCGCGCAGGGGGGCGCGGTAGGGGGAAACCGCACCTTACCCGCGACGCTTCCCCGTGTCTGTCACGCAACGCGGGTCTTGCTTGTCGCCGACGCGCTACACTCGGCTGCCATGATTTCGCTCGCCGCCCGGCCCGCCGCCTCAAAGAAGCTTAGGAATCAATCCCTCACGCCGTTTCAGGCCGCCGTCCTGGCGATCCTGGCGGTCGCCGCGCTCGCCGTCGTGGTGGCGTCGCTTCGCATCAGCGAGAGCGCGATCACCCGCGAGGTCGAGCGGCGCGAGGCCGCCGGCCGCTTCCTCGCCGAAGAGCTCGTTTCGCTTCGCATCACCGCCATGACGGCGACCAGCGGAGTGCCGGCGCGCCTGTACCTCGGCATCGAGGAGTGCTTCAAGGCCCGCGCCCCGGTCCCCTTCGCCGGCGCCGAGCCCGCCGCGGTGCGCCAGATCGTGGCGAGCTGCGCGGAGATGGAGCTCGGCCGGCTGCATGCCCAAGGCGGCGCCGCGCGCGCCGAGCACGGTCGCTCGGTCCTGCGCCAGACCGGAATCCTCAGGTAGCCGGGGGCGCGGAAGCGGCGGACGCCGCGGGCGCGGCGCGCACCGGCGCGAAGGCGCCGGCGGCAAAGTCGAACTCGAGCACCTCGCCCGTTTCCATGAGGTAGTGCCAGCCGTGCAGGAAGAGCTCGCCGCGCTCCAGCCGCGAGCGCACCATGGGGAAGCTCGTCAGGTGCTCGAGTTGCAGCACGATCGCGCGCTGCTCGACGCGGCGCAGGTCGGTCTCGGCGGCGGGCAGCGGCAGCTGCGCCTCGCGCGCAAGCTGCAGCCACTGCGTCAGGTGGCGCGCTTCGGCGGGCGGCTCGCGGTAGAGCGCCTCGATCGCGCCGCAGTGGCTGTGGCCGCAAATCACGATGTCGCGCACGCCGAGCACCAGCACGGCGAACTCGATGGCGGCGGAGGTGCCGTGGTAGCGCCCGCCCGCCTCCTCGTAGGGCGGCACGAAGGCGCCGACGTTGCGCACCATGAACACCTCGCCCGGGCGCGTGTCGAGCAGCATCTGCGGCATGAGGCGCGAGTCCGAGCAGCCGATGAAGAGAATGCTCGGATGCTGGCCCTCCTGGACGAGCCGGCGGTACTGGCGCTCGAAGCGCGGGAAGTGCTCGCGCCGGAACGCCGCCAGCCGGTCGGCGAGCGCGCGGGTCATGCGCGGATTCTACCGGCGGCCGTCAGCCGCGGCTGCGCACGATCTGGTAGGCGCGCGTGAGGTAGCCCACGGTGGCGAAGCCGCTCCAGATGTGCACCAGGCGCGAGAACGGGAAGAGCAGGAACACCGTCAGCCCGAAGAAGATGTGCGCCCGGTAGAGCGGATGCATGCCCTCGGCGATGAACTGCGCCGCGCCGGGGCGGAAGGTGACGATGTGCTGCGCCCACTGGCCGAGCTGCACCATCACCGCGCCGTCGCGGTGGCCGAGCGACACGACGATGCTCGCGAGGCCGAGCAGCAGCGTGGCGAGGATCCACAGCAGGATGAAGATGTCCATGCGCGAGGAGGTGGCGCGAATGCGCGGCTCGGCGAGGCGCCGGTGCACGAGGAGCACGAGCCCCGCGAGGCACATCGTGCCGAACACGCCGCCCGCGCCGATCGCCAGCATCTGCTTGGCGGCCGAGCTCAGGCCGACGGCCTCGTAGAGCGCCTTGGGCGTCAGCAGGCCGAAGAGGTGCCCGAAGAAGAGCGCGAGGATGCCGACGTGGAACAGGTTCGAGCCCCAGCGCAGCTGGCCGCGGCGCAGGAACTGCGACGAGTCCGCCTTCCAGGTGTACTGCGCGCGGTCGAAGCGCACGAGCGAGCCGAGCAGGAACACCGCGAGGCAGATGTAGGGATAGATGCCGAAGACGAAGTCGTTCATGCGGGCACTCCATGGCGGTACAGGCGCACCGGCTGCGGGCCGCCGAAGGTGACCGGCGGCTCCATCCAGTCGCGGTCGGGCTGCTCGGCCGGCGGCGCCACGCGCGCCACCTTCTTCAGGCCCGGCTCGCCGGCGACGGCGAGCAGCGCCTCGAACACCGCGGCGTAGGGGCTCGCGCGCGCGGCGAGCCGCTCGCCGAGCGCGCGCAGGATGTCCGCGGCGTCGGCCAGCATGGCGCGCGCCTCTTCCGGCGGCAGCAGCGACAGGAACTCGAGGAACGCCGGCAGGTAATCCGGCAGCTCGCCCTGCGCCGGCTCCACGCCGCGCTCGGCGTACACGCCGGCGAGGTCCACCATGGCCTGGCCGCGGTCGCGCGAGTCGCCGTGCACGTGCTCGAAGAGGTGCAGCGAAAGCGCCTTGGAGCGGTCGAACAGCGCCACGTAGCGCTCCTGCGCGGCGAGCAGGCCGTCGGCGAAGAGGCCCTCGAGCTCGGGCAGGGCGGCGATGCCTTCGCCTTCGATCGCCCGGCGCAGCTCGGGCAGCGCGTCGAGCAGCTCCTGCTCGGGATAGGAAAGAATCGCGGCCAGGGCGCGATAGGTCTTCATCGGGAGATCGCCTTCAGGGGAATGACGCGCTTGCGGCCGCCGAAGAGGCTCGTCTCGGTCGTGCCTTCGGAGCAGCCGTTGCCGAAGGTGAAGCCGCAGGAGCCGCGCAGGTCGTAGGCGTCCTCGGCGTGCTCGCGGTGCGTGGTGGGGATGACGAAGCGGTCCTCGTAGTTGGCGATCGCCATGACGCGGTACATCTCCTCGACCTGCGCGCGCGTCAGGTCCACCTGCTCGAGCACCGCGGTGGATTCGGTCTTCTCGACGTGAATGCCGCGGAAGTAGGCCCGCATCGCGAGCATCCGCTCGAGCGCCCGGCGCACCGGGAACACGTCGCCGGCGGTGAGCAGGTTGGCGAGGTACTTGAGGGGAATGCGCAGCTGCCCGACGTCGGGAATCGCGCCGTTGGCGCCGAGCAGGCCGCTGTGGGCGGCCGCGCTGATCGGCGAGAGCGGCGGCACGTACCACACCATCGGCAGCGTGCGGTACTCCGGATGCAGGGGAAAGGCGACGCGCCACTCCATCGCCATCTTCCACACCGGCGAGGCCTGGATCGCCGCGGCGCAGGCCTCGGGCACGCCGTCCTTGCGCGCCTGCTCGAGCACCGCGGGGTCGTTCGGGTCGCAGAACACCGAGAGTTGCGCGGGATACAGG
>DATLGR010000035.1:0-25435 GCA_035540415.1 Burkholderiales bacterium
GCAACTGCGAGCTCGAGGCCCTCCTCGCCGGCGCCGACGTCGTCTCGCTCCATCTGCCGCTGACCCCGGAAACCGAGCGCATCCTCGACCCGCGCCGCATGAAGCGCGGCGCCATCCTCGTCAACACCGCGCGCGGAGCGCTGGTGCAGGAGGAGCATCTCGCCGCGTGCCTGCGCGAGGGCCACGTCGCCGCCGCCGGGCTCGACGTGTTCGTGCACGAGCCGCCGGCCGCCGGGCACCCGTTGCTCGCGCTGCCGAACGTCGTGGGCACGCCACACCTTGCCTGGCTCACGCGGGAGACCCTCGAGCGCAGCATCGAAGCGGCGGCGCGCAATGTGCGCAACCTTTCGGAAGGCTTGCCCCTCGAGAATCGCGTCCCGTAAAATCTGTCGGGAAAACCACTACGGAAGCGATTGGCGGTGAAACAGACCGACGGCCCAACTCTGCCCAAAGCGCCCACCGGCATCCCGGGCCTTGACGAAATCACGTTCGGCGGGCTGCCGCGGGGACGGCCAACCCTGGTGTGCGGGAGCGCGGGATGCGGCAAAACGCTGCTCGCGATGGAGTTCCTGCTGCGCGGCGCCGAGGCGTACGGCGAGCCCGGCGTCTTCATGGCCTTCGAGGAGACGGCACAGGACCTGGCGCAGAACGTGCGCTCGCTCGGCTTCGACCTCGAGGGCCTGGTGGCCGCGGGCAAGATCGCCGTGGATCACGTGCACGTCGAGCGCTCGGAAATCGAGGAAACCGGCGACTACGACCTCGAGGGCCTGTTCCTGCGTCTGGGCACGGCGATCGACTCGGTCGGCGCCAAGCGCGTGGTGCTCGACACCCTCGAGACGCTGTTCGGCGGCTTCAGCAACCAGGCCCTGCTGCGCTCGGAGCTGCGGCGGCTGTTCCGCTGGCTGAAGGACCGCGGCGTCACCGCGGTCATCACCGGCGAGCGCGGCGACGGACAGCTCACGCGCCAGGGCCTCGAGGAATACGTCTCCGACTGCGTGATCCTGCTCGACCACCGCGTGCGCGATCAGGTGTCCACGCGGCGCCTGCGCATCGTCAAGTACCGCGGCAGCACCCACGGCACCAACGAGTACCCGTTCCTCATCGACCAGGCCGGCATCTCGGTGCTGCCGCTGAGCTCGCTGCAGCTCGACCACGCGGCTCCCAGCGAGCGGCTCTCGACCGGCGTCGCCCGCCTGGACGCGATGCTCGGCGGCGAAGGCTACTATCGCGGCAGCTCGATCCTTGTCTCGGGCACTGCCGGCACCGGCAAGACGACGCTCGCGGCGCACTTCGCCAATGCCGTCTGCGCGCGGGGCGAGCGCTGCCTATACCTCGCTTTCGAGGAATCGCCCCAGCAGCTCGCGCGCAACATGCGCAGCGTCGGCATCGACCTGGACGCGTGGCGGAGCAAGGGGCTGCTGCGGCTCGAGGCCGCGCGTCCCACGCTGCACGGCGTCGAGATGCACCTCGCCCTCATCCAGCGCATGGTGGCGCAGTTCCAGCCGCAGGTGGTGGTGATCGACCCCATCAGCAACTTTGCCTCCGCGAGCAGCAGCGCCGAGGCCGAGGCCATGCTGCTGCGCCTCATCGACTTCCTGAAGGCACGCCAGGTCACCGCGCTCTTCGTCAACCTGACGAGCGGCGGCGGCGTCCTCGAGGGAACCGACATGGGCGTGTCCTCGCTTATCGACACCTGGATCCTGCTGCGCGACATCGAGCTCGCCGGCGAGCGCAATCGCGGGCTGTACGTCCTCAAGTCGCGCGGCATGAAGCACTCGAACCAGATCCGCGAGTTCCTGATCACGGGCAGCGGCATCGACCTGCAAGAGGTGTACGTCGGGCCCGAGGGCGTACTCACCGGCTCCATGCGTGCGGCGCAGGAGGCGCGGGAGACGGCCCAGGCGCTCGCCCGAGCCGACGAGGCCGCGCGCCGCCAGCGCGATCTCGCGCGTCGCCGGGCCGCCCTCGAGGCGCAGCTCACGGCCTTGCAAGGCGAGCTTGAGGCGGTGCAGGAGGAAGCGGCGATTACCGCCCGGCAGGACGCCGAGCGCGAGCGCACGATTGAATCGAACCGCAGCGCCGCCGCCGTGCGGCGCGGCGCCGACCTGACCCCGCCAGCAAAAAGGAAATCGGGATGAGCACCAAGCACGCGACCGAGGAGCGCTGGGAGCTGCGCCTGTATACCGCCGGCCAGACTCCGCGCTCGCTCGCCGCCATCAAGAATTTGAAGAAAGTGTGCGAGGAGCACCTCGCGGGCCGCTACGAGATCGAGATCATCGATCTCCTGAAGAACCCGCGCCTTGCCAAGGACGATCAGATCGTCGCCATTCCGACGCTGGTGCGCAAGCTCCCCGACCCGGTGCGCAAGATCATCGGCGATCTCTCCGACACCGAGCGCGCGCTGGTCGGGCTGCAGCTGCGCCCGCAGCGCTGAGGCGCGATGCGCGAGGCGACGCTGCCCACGGTGCTCGTGGCCGAAATCGCGGCGCTGCGCGAGCGCCTGGCGGAGGCCGAGGAGCTGCGCCGCGCCATCGGCGAGGGCGAAGTGGACGCCTTCGTGGTCGGGCGTACGGAGGAAGCCAAGCGGGTGCTCATGCTCTCGGGCGCGTACGCGCGCTACCGGCAGCTGGTCGAGGACATGCAGCAGGGCGCCGTCACCGTCAGCCGCGCCGGCGAGGTGCTGTTCGCCAACCACAGCTTCGCGGCGCTCCTCGGCCTCAGCCCGGCTTCTTTGCACCGCACGGCGCTCGATCAGTACGTCGCCCCGGGGCAGCGCGCGGCGCTCGCCGCCCTGCTCGCGCCGGCCGGCCCTGCGAGCGAGCTTGCAGCGGTGCTGCACGGCGCGGGCGGCCTGCAACGGCGCGTGCGCCTGTCGGTTGTCTCGTCCAACGAGGATTTCATCACGCTGCTCGTCACGCAGACCATCGAGGAAGACCACAGCCTCGAGGAGGCGCGCGACACGGTCGAGGCCCTGCGCAGCGGCCAGATCGACGCCGTGGTCGTGGGTGAAAGCGACGTGGTGCTGCTCGACGCGGCGCAGCGCTTCTACCAGGCGGCGGTCGAAGGCATGCAGCAGGGCGTCGCCATCGTGGATGGCGACGGGCGCATCGGGTACGCCAACCAGCGCCTGACGGCGCTGCTCGGGCGCCGGGGCGAGTCGATTACGGGGGCGCTGCTGCACACCCTGGTCGATCGCGCCGACCATGCCGTCCTCGCCGCCGTGCTGTCGGCGCGCCGCGGCGCGAACGGGCAAGTGGAGCTGCGCCTGCGCAAGGCCGACCACGAGCCCTTGAGCGCTCTCCTCAGCGTGAGCCCCCTGCCCGACGGGCAGAAGATGTGTCTGATCAGCGACCTCACCCTCCAGAAGCGCCACGCCGCGGCCGACGAGTGCACCCGCAAGTTCCTTGGCATGCTGGCGCACGAGCTGCGCAACATGCTCGCGCCGATCCGCGCTTCGGTCGCCGCCCTGAACGGCGCGCCGGCGCTCGATGCCGAGTCGCGCGAGCTCGTCGCGCGCATCGATCGCAACAGCGCACGGCTCGCCGCGCTCATCGAGGACCTGCGGACCATCAATCCCCGGGAATAGGCTCGAGACCCGTCGCGCTCAGGCGGTAGATGCGGTCGCAGCCGGCCGCGGCCGCGCGCGAATGCGTCGCGAGGATCGCCGCCGCGCCGCGCCCGCGCACCTGCGCGCGCAGAAGCTCGAGGACCTGCGCGGCATTCTCCGGGTCGAGGTTGCCGGTCGGCTCGTCGGCGAGCACCAGCCCCGGGTCGCCCACCAGCGCCCGCGCGATCGCCACCCGCTGCAGCTCGCCGCCGGAGAGCTCGCGCGGCGGGCTCGCTTCGCGCCCGGCCAGGCCGACGGCGCGCAGCAGCTCGCGCGCCTTGGCGCGGTCGCGGCTGCCGCGCAGGAGCAGCGGCAGCGCCACGTTCTCCTCGACGCTGAGGTGCGGCAGGATGTGGAACGCCTGGAAGACGAAGCCGAACTTGTCGCGGCGCAGGCGCGAAAGCGCGTCGTCGTCCAGGCGCGTGAGCTCCGCGCCGTCGAGGACGATCGAGCCGGCATCCACGGGCTCCAGGCCGGCGATGACGTTGAGCAGCGTCGACTTGCCGATGCCCGAGTCGCCGAGCACCGCGACGTATTCCCCGGCGGCGACTTCGAGCGACACGGCGTTCAGCACGGTGCGCGCGCCGAAGCGCTTGGTGACGGTCGTGAGCCTCAGCACCGCTAGAATCGTACCCGATGCAGGAGCGCATCGATCTCGAGGCCTACTTCGAGCGCATCGGCTTTCGCGGCGCGCCGACGCCCTCGCTCGAGACGCTGCAGGCGCTGCACGCCCTGCACCCGGCCGCCATCGCCTTCGAGGGGCTCTCGCCGTTCCTCGGCGAGCCGGTGAGCCTCGCGCCGCGCGCGCTCGAGGAGAAGCTGGTGCGCCGGGGCCGCGGCGGCTACTGCTTCGAGCAGAACGTGCTTTTCTGGCGCGTGCTCGAGGCGCTCGGCTTCCGCGTGCGGGGCCTGGGCGGCCGGGTGCGCCTGAACTGGCCGGAGCACGTGATCACGCCGCGCGGCCACATGCTGCTCGCGGTGGAGCTTTCCGAGGGCCTGCACATCGCCGACGTGGGCTTCGGCGGCCTCACGCTTACCGCGGCCCTGCGCCTGGAGCCCGGCGTCGAGCAGGCGACCCCGCATGAGCCCGCGCGCATCGTGCGCGCGGGCGCCGGCTTCGCCGTGCAAGCGAGCATCGGGGCCGACTGGCGCACCCTGTACACCTTCGATCTGCAGGACACGTTCCTCGAGGACTACGAGGTCTGGAACTGGTACTACGCGGCGCACCCGCGGTCGCCTTTCGTCGAAGGGCCGATCCTCGCGCGCCCGGAGCACGGCCGGCGCCACGCCCTGCGCCATGCGCGCTACACCGTGCACGTGCTCGGCGGCGCGAGCGAGGCGCGGCGCCTGGCGAGCGTGGAGGAGCTGTGCCGCGTTCTCGAGCAGGCGTTCCACGTGCCGCTGCCCGCGGGCGGCGAATTCGAGCGCCGCGCCCGGGAGCTGCTCGCCCGCGCGACGTAGAATCGGGCGATGTTCATCGAGCGCCACGGGCTGTGGAGCGACGAGCAGCGCGCGCAGGCGGCGGAGCTCGCGAAGCGCCTTGCCGCCGAAAAGCTCGACCTCGTACGCCTGGTGTGGGCCGACCCGCACGGCGCCGCGCGCGCCAAGGCGCTCAGCGTGCCGGTGTTCCTTGAAGCGCTCGCCTCCGGCTACAACATCAACGTCGCCACCACGACCCTGGATTCGGCCGGCGGCCGGGTCTTCCGCTCGTTCACCGCCGGCGGCGGCATGGGGCTCGCCGAGATGACCGGGTCTCCCAATTTGGTGGTGGTGCCCGACCCCGGCACGTTCCGGGTGCTGCCCTGGGCGCGCGAGGTGGGGTGGGTGCTGTGCGACGAGTACTTCCGCGACGGTCGGCCGTTCCACTTCTCGCCGCGGCACGTGCTGCGCCGGCAGCTCGCGCGCACGCGCGCCGAGCTGCGGGTGGGCCTCGAGGTCGAGTGGTACCTCGCGCGCGTCGCCGAGCCGGCGCTCGGCGACGAGCATGTCGGCGTGCCCGGCGTGCGCGGGCGGCCGGTGCGCACGACGCCGGTGGAGCCGGGCTACTCCTACCACTCGGAAACGAACATGGACCTCATGCAGCCGGTGCTCGGCGAGCTCGCGCGCGCCTACGCGGCGCTCGGCCTGCCGCTGCGCTCGCTCGAGAACGAGTGGGGCCCCGGGCAGGTGGAATGCACCTTCGGCGCGCAGGGCGCGCTGCGCGCGGCGGACGACCTGGTGCTCTTTCGCACCGCCACGCGCCAGGTCTGCCGCCGGCTCGGCTACTTCGCCACGTTCATGGCGCGGCCGGCGCTCAAGGGCTATTACGCGAGCGGCTGGCACCTGCACCAGTCGCTCGCCGAAGGCGGTCGCAACCTGTTCACGCCCGAACGCGGCCCGGAGCCGCTGTCGCCGACGGGGCGCGCATTCCTCGGCGGGCTGCTGCACCATGCCGTCGCCGCCACGGTGTTCGCCACGCCCACGGTGAACGGGTATCGCCGCTACAAGCCCAACTCGCTCGCGCCCGACCGCGCCGGCTGGGGCTTCGACCATCGCGGCGCCATGGTGCGCGTGCTCGGCGGCGCGGGCGATCCGGCCACGCGCCTGGAGAACCGCGCCGGCGAGCCCGCCGCCAACCCCTACCTCTACATCGCCTCGCAGCTCGCCGCGGGGCTCGACGGCCTCGAGCACCAGCTCGACCCCGGGCCGCGCGACGACGAGCCCTACGCCGCCGAGCGCCCGCGGCTGCCGGCGAGCCTCGCCGAGGCGCTCGATGCGCTCGAGGCGAGCGCCCTCTTCCGCACGCAGTTCGGCGAGCTCTTCATCGACTACTACCTGCGCCTGAAGCGCAACGAGCTTGGCCGCTATCTCGAGTGGAAATCGCAGCAGGGAGCCACCGGGGACGACCCCACCGCCTGGGAACAGAATGAATACTTCGACTTTTTTTGAGGGCCTGGTCCACGAGGACCGCGTCCACCGCTCGATCTACACCGATGCCGCCATCTTCGAGCGCGAGATGACGCACATCTTCGGCGCCGTGTGGGTGTACCTCGCGCACGAGAGCCAGGTGCCGAAGCCCGACGACTTCATCACCGCGCGCCTGGGCCTGCGGCCGCTCATCGTCACGCGCGACATGAACGGCCGGCTCCGGGCGCTCTACAACCGCTGCACCCACCGCGGCGCGCGCATCTGCCGCCAGGAGCGCGGCAATGCGCGCACCTTCCAGTGCGCCTACCACGGCTGGACCTACTTCAACACCGGCAAGCTGCGCGGCGTGCCCTGGCCCGAGGGCTACGCGTGCGACTTCAAGGACGCGCAGTTCAACCTCGCCCAGGTGCCGCGCGTGGAGAGCTACCGCGGGTTCATCTTCGGCACGCTGAACCTCGACGCGCCCCCGCTGGCCGACTACCTCGGCCTCGCGCGAAAGCCCATCGACGAGTGGCTCGACCGGCACCCGGGCGGCAAGGTCGAGGTGCGCGAGGCGAACCGGCTCAAGTTCAAGGGCAACTGGAAGCTCGCCTACGACAACGCCTGCGACGGCTACCACGTCGTGTTCTCGCACCGCTCGCTCCTGCAGATGGAGAACCGCAACGAGCCCGACCCGAACAAGGGCATGTCGTTCTACCGGGGCAAGCCCGACGAGGCGCCGATGTACATGCAGTACTTCGGCAACGGGCACCACTTCAAGGACAAGCGACCCAACTACGAGAAGCGCCCCGGCGCGCTCTGGGAGCTGGAGGCCGCGCACCCGGGCCAGGAGTTCTTCGAGAAGCGGATCCGCGAAACGGCCGGCCCTGCCGCCCTGCGCGCGCTCGACCTCGCCGCGGCCGAGACGGTGAACATCAACGTGTTTCCGAACCTCTCGATCCTCGGCAACCACATCCAGGTGTTCACGCCCGTGGCGGTCGACGAGACGGACACCACCTGGTACGCGACCGCGGTGGTGGACGAGGCCAACGAGCTCAACGGCGCGGCCGACGACGTCAACGCGCTGCGCATGCGCACGCAGGAGGCGTTCCCCAATTTCGGCGAGGTGGACGACGCGGTGAACTTCGAGGAGATCCAGAAGGGCCTCGCCGCGTGCGAGGACGAGTGGGTCTACATGCACCGCGGCCTCGGCATCGAGGGCCGCGTGCAGAAGCAGCCCGACGGCAGCATCAAGGCGCCGGCGACCGACGAAGCGTTCATGCGCGAGCACATGCGCGAATGGCGGCGGCTGATGAGCGCGGAGCCCCGCATCGCCGTGGCGCGGCAGCCTTGATGGAAAGCCCCATCGATCCGGCGTTCTACGACGAGCTGGTGCGCACGTTCTCGGCCTGGCCCGAGCGGGAGGTGCCCGACCCGGCCACGCGCGAGCACTGCCGCATGCTGCTGCACCGCGAGGCGCGGCTTCTCGACCAGGGGCGCTTCGACGACTGGCTCGCGCTCTACGCCGCGCACTGCGTGTACTGGATTCCGGCCACGCCCGGCGGCGACCCGCGGCGCGAGGTGGCGGTGGCGTTCGACGACCGCCGGCGCCTGGAGGACCGGGTCTACCGGCTGGGGACCGGGAACGCCTGGTCGCAGCTGCCGGCCTCGCGCACCGTGCGGCTGCTCTCCAACATCGAGGTGTTCCCCGGCACCGGGACCTCGCTGCTCGTGCGCTCCAACTTCCTGGTGAGCGAATGGCGCGCGGGCGAGACGCACCTGTGGTCGGGCTGGTGCGGCCAGCGGCTGCGGCTGCGCGAGGGGCGCTACGAGATCGAGGTGCGGCAGGTGAACCTGATCGACTGCGACCAGCACCTGCGCAACCCGAGCCTCATTCTCTGACGCGCGCCGCGACTCCGGCGAGCTACCCGACGGCCGTCTCCGCGCGGATCATGCGCTCCAGCGCGCGGCGCGCGGGCAGGCGCGCGATATCGTGCTTCAGGTCGACCAGCGGGCGGTCGGGCGCGGCGGAGAGCCGCGCCTGCTGCGCCTCGAGCACCGCCACGTCTTCCAGGAAGGTCGAGGCGATCTCCTCGTAGAGGACCTTCGTCGCAGCCGCGTCCTCGGGCTTGTAGCCGTTCGCCGGGGTCCAGAAGTAGTAGCAGCTCGTCTCGGTCTCGGGCGTGGCCCCGTGGTACAGGCGCAGGGAGAAGCCGCCCTTCTGGTTGCGGTTCTGCTCGGCGCCGCGACCCGTCTCGAGCGCCCCCGTCCATTGGATCACCGAGGCCGGGGCGATGTACTCGAACTCCTGCCAGCGATCGACCTTGACGCCGGGCGCGAATCCCGCGCCCTTCACGTACGTCGGGGGCGGGGTGATCCCGAACATCCAGCGGATGTAGTGCACGCCGGCGTCGGTGCGCTTGACGTCCATGCGCGCGTTGACCTGCTCCATCACCGAGCCGCCGCCAATGGTTTTCCGGTGGATGTGCGGGATGTGGGTCAGGTCCATGAGGTTGTCCATGAGCAGCATGAAGTCGCACTTCACGTAGTTCATGCCGTGGAGGTGCGGCCAGTTCACGTGGTCGTCGTTCCACGGGTAGTCGATCAGCTTCGACTCGTCGGCGAGCGCCGGATCCCCCATCCAGATCCACACGAACTCCTGGCGCTCCACGACCGGGTAGCTGCGGACCTTCGCCTGCGGGGGGATCGAGTCCTGGCCCGGAATCCTCACGCACTTGCCCGAGCCGTCGAAGACCATGCCGTGATAGCCGCACTGCAGCCCTTCGGGCACCACCTCGCCAAGGCGCAGCGGCGTGGCGCGATGGCAGCAGCGGTCCTCGAGCGCGCAGGCCTTGCCGCTCGCATCGCGAAACAGGACCACCGGCTCGTTCAGGAAGGTGCGGCCGAGCGGCTGCTGTTTGAGCTCGCTCGACCAGGCCGCCTGGTACCAAGCGTTCTGGGGCCAGGGTTTCTGGACGCGGGTCAGCATCTGGTTATTCCTCCGGACAAAATCAGACCGCCATCATTCCGTCGGGGTTCCCCGGCTGTCAACCGCCGGCGACGAACGTCATGCGCGACTTGCGTAGCGCTTCCTCGCCTCGCGGATCATCTCGCGCAGCGCCTCGCCCGGGTCGCGGCCTTCGCGCTTCGCACGCTCCTTGGTCTCGACCCAGAGGCGAAGGTCCTCGTAGCCCTGCTCGGTGTGCCCGTTCCACGCCGGATCGGTCGGCACCGTCAGCTCGAGGCGGATGCCGTTGGGATCGTGGAAGTAGATGCTCTCCAGCATGCCCTTGTGGTCCACGGGCCCGAGCACGTCCACGCCGTTCTGCTTCAGCCAGTCGTACCAGCGGCGCAGCTCCTGCGGGCTCGCGGCCTGCAGCGCGACGTGGTTGAAGGTGTCGTAGGCCGGGTGCGTGGACTTCGGCGGCGGCGGCAGCTCGGTGCATTCGAAGAAGGCGATGGTCGAGCCGTCGCCCATGCGGAAGAAGATGTGGAAGTAGGGGAAATCCTCGCCGGTGGAGGGCACGTGGTCGTCGAAGATGGTGCTGGCGAGCTCCATGCCGAGGACGCGGGTATAGAAATCCGCCGTGGCCGCCACGTCATGGGTCACGTAGGCCAGGTGGTTCAGCATGCGCGGCGTGAGGCCGGGTCCCGCCGCGCGCCCCGGCGCGGCGGGGCGGGCGGCGTCCTGGACTGCAGTTGCTCGGGTCATGTCGTTGCCTCGCGGGTTCGATGGATGGTCGTATTCTGCGCCGAAGCCCCGGCAGCCGGGGGTTCCGCCGGCGGCGACACCAGCTGGACCACGACCAGGGCAACGGCCGTGGCGAGCCCGATGGCGATGGCGATGAGCATCAGCCACTTCATGGGCTAAAGTCCCCACCTCATCGACGGGAACATTCCAGCGACGGAGAGCCTATGGCGCACACCCCCCACCTCCTGCATGAAGCGAGCCTGAGCCCGCTCGATTCGCGCTACGTCCGCGTGGCCGAGCTGCCGTGGAAGCCCACCCCCTGCCCCGGCATCGACATGAAGGTGCTGCTCGAGGACAAGGCCACCGGGCTGCTCACGGCGCTCTTCCGCTGGCAGCCCGGCGCCGAGCTGCCGCTGCACGAGCATGTCGAGATCGAACAGACCTATGTGCTCGCGGGCAGCCTGGTCGACGACGAAGGCGAGGTGCGCGAGGGCGATTTCGTGTGGCGCCCGCGCGGCAACCGCCACATCGCGCGCTCCCCCGGCGGGGCGCTCGTGCTCGCCATGTTCCTCAAGCCGAACAAGTTTCTCGAAGGCGCCCTGGAAGGCCGCGAGCTGAAATAGCTTGAACGATACTGACCGGCCGGATAGTATCCAGGCATGGCCAGCTCGTTTCCGCAGCAGCTGTACCGGCAGGGCGACCCGGCGATGCCGCAGGAGTTCCGCGACCTCCTGGTCAAGCTCCTCCTCGACGCGCACCTCGAGAACAACGGCAACCCCGAGTACCGCAAGGTGCTCGCGAACATCGCCAACGCCGGCCTGCGCTATGCGCCGCACGGCCGCGCCATGGAAATCGAGGCGGAGATCGTCCGCCAGGAAGTGAACCACGGCAAGATCGTCGCCGAGCTGATCGAGGGCCTGGGGGCGAATCCCAACCAGGTGCGCCCGATCAAGCAGTACGCTTTCCACATCCCGCTGGAGGACTGGATCGACCTCGCGTGGTTCCACGCCCTCATCGACCGCGTCGGGCTCTATGTCGGCATCGAGATGACCGGCGCGCCCTACGAGCCGCTCGCCCGCTGCGCCCCGGAGCTCGAGGGCGACGAGGAGTTCCACACCCGCGCCGGCTTTCTCCACCTCAAGGAGATCTGCGCCACCCCGGAGGGCAAGGCGGCGGCGCAGGAGCGCCTCAGGAAGTGGTGGCCGGCGGCGCTCGACATGTTCGGCCGCTCCGATTCCAAGACCTCGCCGCTGTACGTGAAGTGGGGCATCAAGATGCACGAGAACGAGGCCCTGCGGCAGAAGTACATCCAGGAGGCGGTCCCGGAGATCCGCAAGCTCGGCCTCGAAGTCCCCGACTCGCTCGCCAACCGCCGCTTCCTCTAGGAAAGGACCGCCATGGCCGTCGACTTCTCGGCCGATCAGGGCGTCGGCATCATCTCCCTCAACCGCGCCCCCGCCAACGCCTACGACTGGGGCATGCTCAAGGAGCTCGCCGAGGCCGTGCGCCGCGTGCGCGAGGACCCCGCCGTACGCGTGGCGGTGATCCGCAGCGCCCTGCCGAAGTTCTTCTGCTCGGGCGCCGACATCGCGACCCTCAAGGACGCGGACCGGGCGCAATTCGCGGCCTTCCTGACCACCGCGCACGAGACCGTGGACATGATCGGGCGCACGCCCAAGCTCTTCATCGCCGAGATCGCGGGGCACTGCCTGGGCGGCGGCCTGGAGCTTGCGCTGTGCTGCGACTTTCGCTTCGCGGCCGCCGGCAAGTACCGCCTCGGCCTGGCCGAGGTCAACCTCGCCCTGTCGCCGGGCATGGGCGGCACGCAGCGCCTGCCGCGCCTCATCCCGAGGAGCCGCGCGCTTCACCTCATGGTCACCGGCGAGCCGGTCGGCCCGGAGGAAGCCCTCGCCCTGGGCATCGTCGATCGCCTGCATCCCGAGGAAAGCCTGCGCGACGAGGTGACCCGGCACGCCCGCAAGCTCGCCGCCGGCCCCACCATGGCGCAGGGCTACATCAAGCTGTCGGTGAATCTCGGGCTCGAGACCGGGCTCGCGGAGGGCCTCGCCATCGAGCGCGCGCACCAGAATCAGCTGTTCGCGTCCGAGGACGCCGCCGAGGGCCTCAAGGCCTTCCTCGAGAAGCGCCCGCCGAGCTACCAGGGCCGCTGATGGACTTCGAGTTCCTGCGCC
Source organism: Burkholderiales bacterium (assembly GCA_035540415.1). GTDB lineage: Bacteria > Pseudomonadota > Gammaproteobacteria > Burkholderiales > SG8-39 > SCGC-AG-212-J23. Next base: position 12,377 of record DATLGR010000035.1, read on the forward strand.
TGGAGCGCCACGACGCCGTCGGCGTGCTGACGCTCGCGCGCCCCGCCACGCTCAATTCCTGGAACCAGAAGATGCGCGACGAGCTGCGCGAGGCGGTGCGCGCGCTGGCCGCCGACGACGCGCTGCGCGTGCTGGTGATCACCGGGGAGGGCCGCGCCTTCTCCGCCGGCGAGGACGTGCGCGGCATGAAATCGCTCGCCGAGATCGGCACCCGCGGCTTCCGGCGGGTGGCGCGCGACCTCCACAACGTCTTCGACGAGCTCGAGGCGATGGAGGTCCCGGTGATCGCCGCCCTCAACGGCGTGGCCGCAGGCGGCGGCCTGGAGCTCGCGCTGTCCTGCGATTTCCGCTTCGCCGCCGAGACGGCCACGCTCGGCTTTCCCGAGAACAACGTCGGTCTCATCCCCGGCTCGGGCGGCTGCTCGCGCCTGGTGAAGCTGGTCGGCCTGTCCAAGGCCAAGCGCCTGGTGATGTCGGCGGAGATGCTCCCGGCGCCGGGCGCCCTGGCGCTCGGGCTGGTGGACGAGGTGTTCGCCCCCGGCGAGCTCATGCCCCGGAGCCTGGACTTCGCCCAGTCGCTCGCGCGTAAGGCGCCGCTCGCCCTCGGCCTCGCCAAGCTGGTGCTCAATGCCTGCGCCAGCGTCGACCCCGACACCGGCCGCCACTTCGAGCGCCTCGGCCAGAGCATCCTCAAGAAGACCGAGGACCACGACGAAGGCGCCCGCGCCTTCGTCGAGAAGCGCAAGCCGCAGTTCCGGGGCCGGTGAGCTTCCAGCGGGTCGTGGCCCTCGACGAGATCCGCGACGGCGAGATCTACCCCGCCCACGTGGAGGGGGTGGACGTGATCGTCGTGCGCTTCGAGGGGGGCGTGGCCGCCTACCTCGACGCCTGCCCGCACGAGGGCGCGCAGCTGTCCTTCGGCAGCCGCGAAGGCGACGTGCTGGTGTGCGCCAAGCATCTGTGGGAATTCGACGTCCGCAGCGGCGAGCACATCAGCCGCGTGCGCAGGCCGCAGCACGACCTGAAGAAGGTGCCGCTGCGCGTGGTCGAGGGCGAGGTCGAGGTCGATGTTGCCGGCCTGGCATGAGCCGCAAGCTCGAGCAGCGGCGCTCGAGCATCCGGCGGCTGCTCGACTCGGCGCTGCGCCGCTTCGTCTCGAAGGGCTACCACGGCACCAACCTGGAGCAGATCGCGGGCGACGCCGAGCTCTCCAAGGGCGCGGTGTTCTTCTATTTCGGCAGCAAGGAGGCGGTGCTGCTCGAGCTGCTCAAGCGCGTGGAGGCGATCGCGGTCGACGACGCGCTGCGCGAGGCGCTCGCCGCGGGGCCTTCCTCGGCCGACCGCCTGGTCGCCTTCCTGCACCACCAGGCGAAGCTCGGCGTCACGCACCGCGACGAGGTGCTGCTGCTCATCCTGATGTCGCTGGAATTCGGCGGGCACGCGGGCGCGGTGAGCCGGCGCATCGCCAAGATCTACCGGCGCCTGTACGCGTTCGTCGAGAAGCTGATCCGCGAGGGCCGCGCCGCCGGCGAGTTGCGCACCGACCTGAGCGTGCGCGAGCTCGCCTCGATCATCATGGCCAACCACGACGGCACGTTCCTCGAGTGGCACCGCCGCTCGGCGGCGCTGCAGGGTCCGGCGCTCGTACGGGCGCTGCGTGAAGTCGTGCTCACGGGAGTGAAAGGACGATGAGCGACGGATTCTGGAACCGGTACACCGAGACCCTTCCGCGCGAGAAGCTCGACGCGCTGCACCTGCACCGGCTGCAGGCGCTGTGCCGCTACGCCTACGAGCGCAGCGCCTTCTACCGCCGCAAGTTCGACGACGCGGGGCTCAAGCCCGGCGACATCCGCTCGCTGGAGGACTTCAAGCGCAAGGTGCCGCTCACCGACAAGAGCGAGTTCATCGACCAGCAGCTGGCCGCCCCGCCCTACGGGCCCACGCTCGCGGTGCCGCCGGAGCTCGTCTCGCACCACTGCGAGACCTCCGGCACCACCGGCAAGCCCCTGGGCATCCCCTACACCCTCTACGACACCGTGCGCTACGGCGAGTCCTGGGTCTACGGCATGTGGGCGCTCGGCATCCGTCCGAGCGACACCTTCTATTTCGCCTTCGGCTGGGGCAACTTCGCAGGATTCTGGAGCACCTACTGGGCGGCGCGGCGCCTCGGCGCGCGCGTCATCTCGGGCGGCGGGCTCGACACCAAGGGCCACGTCAACGCCATCATGCGCCTGAAGCCCACGGTGCTGATCTCCACGCCGACGTTCGCCCTGCGCATGGCCGCGGTGGCGAGCGAGATGGGCATCGACGTGTCGCAGTCCTCGATCCGGTTCACCTACCACGCCGGCGAGCCGGGGCCGACCGCCCTGCCCGCGATGCGCGAGCAGATCGAGCGCGCCTGGGGCGCCAAGGCGGGCGAGCTCCTCGGCATCGCGGAAATCGACGCCTTCGCGCCCGGCTGCCCCCTGGGCGACGGCGTGCACGCGAACGAGATGAACGTGTTCACCTGGTCGATGGACCCCGCGAGCGGCCGCGAGGCTGCGGAGGGCGAGATCGGCGAGAACATCATCACGAGCTACGTCAACAGCGCCCAGCCGCTGCTCAACTACCGCAGCCACGACCTCGTGCGCCGGCGCACGGCCTGCGGCTGCGGCCGCACCTGGGCCAAGCTCGAAGGCGCGGTGCTCGGCCGGACCGACTTCATGGTCACGGTGCGCGGCACCAACGTCTACCAGACCGCTGTGGAGAACCTGATCGGCGAGATGGCCGAGGTCAGCAACGCCTACGAGCTCGTGCTGACCCGGGAAGCGGACAACGACGCGATGACGGTACGCTTCGAGCCGCGCGGCTCGGTTGCCCGCGAACGCTGGCCCGAGGTGGCCAAGCGCCTGAGCGACCGCATCCACGAGGCGCTGCACGTGCGCCTGCGCTGCGAAGCGGTGGCGCCCGAGACGCTGCCGCGCTACGAGCTCAAGACCAAGCGCATCATCGACCAGCGCCCGAAGGAGTTCCGGCGGGCGCTGGACCGTTGAGGACAGGAGGAGCGATGCACGAGAGGATCCGCAAGATCCGGGAGGCGCGCGCGCTGATCGCCGAGGCGATGCAGGGCTGCGACCTTCCCCAGATCGAAGCCATGCTGCGCAACGCGGACATGGAGCTGCACTGGGCGCTGTGGAATCTGGGGGAGCCGGTGCCCCTGCGGCCGGAAATGGAGATAAGATAACGCCACCATCCCGAGGAGGATACCCATGCACAAGGCATTGAAGTTCGCATTCGCGGGCGCCGTCGCCGCCACGCTCGCGTTCGCGCTGCCGCCGTCGGCCGAGGCACAGCAGCAGAAGATCCGCATCGGCTTCATCACGACCCTGTCGGGCCCGCAGGGCATCATCGGCCGGCACATGCGCGACTCCGTCGAGCTCGCGCTCGATCACCTGAACCGCCGCGTCGGCGGGCTGGAGACCGAGATCATCTACGGCGACGACCAGTTCAAGCCCGACGTGGGCGTGCAGGTCGCCGAGCAGATGCTCCGCCGCGACAACGTCGACTTCATGGCCGGCATCATCTGGTCCAACGTCATGATGGCGGTGGTGCCGGTGGTCACCGGCGCCGGCAAGATCATGGTGGGCACCAACGCCGGCGCGAGCCCGCTCGCGGGCAGCCAGTGCCACCCGCTGTATTTCTCCACCTCGTGGAACAACGACCAGACGCCCGAGGCGCTCGGCCAGTTCCTCACCGACAGCAAGGTCGACGAGCTCTACATCCTCGCGCCCAACTACCAGGCCGGCAAGGACATGGTGGCGGGCGTGAAGCGCACCTACAAGGGCAAGATCGTCGAGGAGCTCTATACCAAGATGGGGCAGCTCGACTACCAGGCCGAGATCACCGCGCTGCGCGCGCGCAATCCCAAGGCGGTCTTCGTGTTCTACCCCGGCGGCATGGGGGTGCAGTTCGTCCGCCAGTACCACCAGGCCGGGCTGCGCGACCGCATCCCGCTCTACTCGGTGTTCACGGTGGACGAGACCACCATTCCGGCGCTCAAGGACGCGGCCATCGGCCAGTACGAGGCGCGCTTCTGGAGCCCGGACATCGACGTGCCCGCGAGCAAGAAGTTCGTCGCCGACTTCCGCAAGAAGTACGGCTACACGCCCTCCCTCTACGGCGCCCAGAGCTACGACGGCATCATGCTGATCGACTCGGCGCTGCGCGCCACGAAGGGCAACGTGAAGGACACCAAGGCGCTGGTGATGGCGATGCGCAAGGCCAACTTCGACTCCATCCGCGGGCCGTTCAAGTACAACGTCAACCACCACCCGATCCAGCACTTCTACCTGCTGCGCGCCGAGAAGGGGCCGGCCGCGCCGGAAGGCATCGAGATGCGCATCGTCAAGCGCGTGCTCGAGAACCACAGGGACGCGTACTACCAGGACTGCAAGATGCCCTGGTGATGGCGCAGGCCATCGGTCACGGGGCGCGGGCGAACCGCGCCCCTTTTTTTGTGACGCCGGGGCGATGAGCGCCGCGCTGGTCTTCGAGCAGATGCTGAACGGCGTCCAGCTCGGGGTGATGCTGTTCCTGCTCGCCGCGGGCCTCACCCTCGTGCTCGGGATCATGAACATCGTGAACCTCGCGCACGGATCGCTCTACATGATCGGCGCGTACTTCGCCATCACGGTGGGCCAATGGAGCGGGTCGTTCCTGCTCGGCGTGCTGGCGGGGCTCGCCGGCACGCTCCTCGTGGGCATGGTGGTCGAGCTGGTGGTGCTGCGCGCGCTCTACGACCGCGACCACCTGGACCAGGTGCTCGCCACCTTCGGCCTGATCCTGTTCTTCAACGAGCTGGTGGCCATCCTGTGGGGGCGCTTCGCCCTCTTCGCGTCGCTGCCCACCTACCTGCAGGGGCACGTGGAATTCGCCGGCATCATCTATCCCCTGTTCCGCCTGGTGATCATCCTGGTGGGCCTCGCCGTGGCGGTGCTGCTCTGGTACGTGGTCACGCGCACGCGCCTGGGCATGCTCATCCGCGCCGGCGCCTCCAACCGCACCATGGTGAGCGCCCTGGGGATCAACATCCGCATGCTGTACACGGTGGTGTTCGGCTTCGGCGCCGCCCTCGCCGGGCTCGCCGGCCTCATGGCCGGCCAGATCTACACCGTGCAGCCGGGCATGGGCGAGATGATCCTGATCCAGGCCTTCGTGGTGATCGTCATCGGCGGCATCGGGTCCATCCGCGGCGCGCTCGTGGGCGCGCTCATTGTCGGCGTGGTGGACACGCTGGCGCGGGCCTTCCTCAAGCCGCTGCTCACGCTGGCGCTCACCCCGGGCGCCGCCGACACGGCGTCCCCGGCGATCGCCTCGATGCTGATCTACCTCCTAATGGCGCTGGTGCTCGCGCTGCGGCCCGCGGGGCTGTTCCCGGCGAGGGGCGGCTGATGCGGCGCTATCTCTTCTGGGTCGTCCTGACGCTCGCGCTCGCCGCGCTGCCGGTCTGGGCGCAGGCCACCGGCAATACCTTCTACATCGAGCTCGTCCGGCGCATGATGATCTTCGCCATCGGCGCCATCAGCCTGAACCTGATCCTCGGCTACGGCGGCCTGGTGTCCTTCGGCCACGCCGCCTTCCTCGGCACCGGCGGCTACGCCGTGGGCGTGCTCGCGTTCTACGGCATCTTCGACGGGTGGCTGCAGTGGGGCACGGCGATCTTCGGCTCCGCCCTCGTGGCGCTCTTCATCGGCGCGGTCTCGATCCGCACGAGCGGCATCTACTTCATCATGATCACGCTCGCCTTCTCGCAGATGCTGTACTACCTCGGCATCTCGATCGAGGAATACGGCGGCGACGACGGCATCCGGCTCAAGGCCCGCAGCCAGTTCCCGCTCGTCGACCTCACCGACGCGGTGCAGTTCTACTACGTGGTGCTCGCCCTGATGCTCGCCTGCGCGCTGATCGTGCACCGGATCGTCCACTCGCGCTTCGGCATGGTGCTGCGCGCGGCGAAATCCAACGAGGCGCGCACGCGCGCCATCGGGTTCTCGCCCTATGCCTACCGGCTGGCGGCCTTCGTCATCGCGGGCGCGATGGGCGGCCTTGCCGGGGCGCTGCTCGTGAACCAGACCAACTACCTGACGCCCGAGTTCATGAACTGGACGCGCTCGGGCGAGCTCATGTTCATGGTGATCCTCGGCGGCATGGGCACCAGCGCGGGGCCGGTGGTGGGCGCCTTCGCGCTGCTCATCCTGGAGGACGTCCTCGCCGGGATGACGGAGTACTTCCTCGTCATCCTGGGCCCGCTGCTGGTCCTCTCCGTGATCTTCTTCCGCCGCGGGCTGGCGGGCATCTTCTCGCGCCATGACTGACGAGGTCCTGCTCGAGGTCCGGGAGCTCTCCAAGAGCTTCGGCGCGCTGCGCGCGACCGACGGCGTCACCTTCGACGTGCGCAAGGGCGAGACGCATGCCTTCATCGGGCCCAACGGCGCCGGCAAGACCACCCTCATCAGCCAGCTCGCGGGCAACCTCCTGCCGGACACCGGCCGCATCCTCTTCGCCGGCGAGGACATCACCGCGCTGCCCGCGCCCAAGCGCGCCCGCAGGGGGCTCGCGCGCTCCTTCCAGATCACCAGCATCTACCCCGAGTTCACCGCGCTGCAGAACGTGGCGCTGGCGGTCCAGGCGCACAGCGGCTCGAGCTTCCGCTTCTGGGGCGACGCGCGCAAGGACCGCACCCTCACGGAGCCGGCGCGCCAGGTGCTCGAGGACGTGGGCCTGGGCGAGCGCACCGACGTCCTCGCCGCGAACCTCGCGCACGGCGAGCACCGCCAGCTCGAGGTCGCCATGGCGCTCGCCACGCGGCCGCGGCTGCTCCTGCTCGACGAGCCCATGGCCGGCATGGGCGCCGAGGAATCGCAGCGCATGATCGCGCTGCTCTCCTCGCTCAAGCGCCGGCAGACCATCATCCTCGTCGAGCACGACATGGACGCGGTGTTCCGGCTCGCCGACCGCATCTCGGTGCTGGTCTACGGCCGCATCATCGCGACCGGCGCCCCCGACGAGGTGCGCACGAACCCGGAGGTGCGGGCGGCCTACCTCGGGGAGGACAGCTGATGCTCGAGGTCCGCGGCCTGCAGACGGCGTACGGGCGCAGCCAGGTGCTGTTCGACGTGAGCCTGGAGGTTCGCGCCGGCGAGGTCGTCACGCTGCTTGGCCGCAACGGCATGGGGAAGTCCACCACCGTGCGCTCGATCATGGGCATCACGCCGCCCAAGGCCGGCACCATCAGCTTCGAGGGCCGGCCGCTGCGAGGCCTTGCCTCCTACCGCATTGCGCAGGCCGGCCTGGGGCTCGTGCCCGAAGGGCGCCAGGTGTTCCCCAACCTCACCGTGCGCGAGAACCTGGTGGCCACGGCGGCGAACCGCCGCCGCGAGGACCAGCCCTGGACCGTGGAGCGGGTGTACGCGCTGTTCCCCAACCTGCAGGCGCGCCAGGGCAACTACGGCAACCAGCTCTCCGGCGGCGAGCAGCAGATGCTCGCCATCGCGCGCGCCCTGATGACCAACCCCCGCCTGCTCCTGCTCGACGAGGCGACCGAGGGCCTCGCGCCACTGGTGCGCGTGGAGATCTACCGCTCGATCGAGCGCCTGAAGGCCGCGGGCCTTTCCATCCTGCTCATCGACAAGGACGTGAAGTCCCTGACGCGGGTCGCCGACCGGCACTACGTGCTCGAGAAAGGCCGCGTCGTGTGGAGCGGCAGCTCGGCCGAGCTTGCGGGCAACGAGGAGGTCCAGCACCGCTACCTCGGGGTATAGAATCGCCCCATGAAACGCGAGAACGTCATCGGCCGCGCCAACGTCGAGGACAGCCCGGAGCTCGAGGCGTACTACGCCGCGCTCGAGCGCGAGGCGCTCGGCGCGCTCTGGACCGTGGCGAACGAGATCGAGCCGTGGTACCCGCAGCCCCGATCGGTGCCGGTGCTGTGGAAATGGAGCCGCATCGAGCCGCTGGTGCGGCGCGCCCCCGGGCTCGTCTCCGCCGAGAAGGCGGCGCGGCGCGTGGTGATGCTGGTCAACCCGGGACGCAAGGAGTGGAGCGCCGCCGCGGGGCTGCTCTATACCGGCGTGCAGATCATGAACCCCGGCGAGTCCACTTCGGCGCACCGCCACCAGGCCTCCGCGCTGCGCTTCATCATGGACGGCCGCGGCGCCTACACCGTGGTCGACGGCGAGCGCATGACGCTCGGGCCGCGCGACCTGGTGCTCACCCCCAACGGCACCTGGCACGATCACGGCATCGCGGCCGACGGCACGCAGTGCGTCTGGCAGGACGGCCTCGACATCCCGCTCATGAACGCGCTCGACGCGAATTTCTTCGAAGTGCATCCGGACGTGTTGCAGAAGCCCTCGCCGCTGTCGCGCGAGCACTGGAGCAAGCCGTATTCGCCGGTGTTCCGGTACGGCTGGGACGAAAGCTACGAGGCGCTCAGGCGCTCCTCCGAGCACTCCGAGTACGACGGCACGGTGTACGAATACCGCAACCCGCTCACCGGCGGCCCAATCATGCCGACCCTCGGCGCGCAGTTGCAGCGGCTCGCGCCCGGCGAGCGCACGCGCGCGCACCGCCACACCGGCAGCGTCATCTACCAGGTGGCGAAGGGCCGCGGCGCCTCGGTCATCGGCGGCCAGCGCTTCGAGTGGGAAGAGAAGGACATCTTCGCCCTGCCCTCCTGGGCGGTGCACTCGCACGCCAACACCTCCTCCACCGAGGATGCGGTGCTCTTCTCGTTCAGCGATCTCCCCGCGATGCGCGCGCTCGCCCTGTACCGCGAGCAGCCCGCATGATCAGCGCCGAGCAGAACGCGCTGATGACACGCATCGGCCCCGGCACGCCCGCCGGCGCGCTGCTGCGCCAGTACTGGCAGCCCGCGGCGCTCGCCGAGGAGCTCGACGGCACGCGGCCGGTCAAGGCCGTGCGCCTCCTCGGCGAGGACCTGGTCCTGTTCAAGGAGAACGGCAACTACGGCCTGATCGAGCGCCACTGCCCGCACCGCGGCGCCGACCTCGCCTATGGGCGTCTCGAGCACGGCGGGCTGCGCTGCGCGTTCCATGGCTGGCTCTTCGACGTGCACGGCAAATGCCTGCAGACGCCGGCCGAGCCCGAAGGCAGCCGCCTCGCCGAGCACATCCGCGCCCGCGCCTATCCGGTGGTCGAGAAGAGCGGCATCCTGTTCGCCTACCTCGGGGCGGGCGAGCCCCCCGCGTTCCCGCGCTTCGACTGCTTCGTGGCGCCGCCCGCGTACACCTTCGCCTTCAAGGGCTACTGGGACTGCAACTGGCTGCAGGCGCTCGAAGTGGGCATCGACCCGGCGCATGCGTCCTGGCTGCACCGCTTCTTCGAGGACGAAGACCCCGCGGCGAGCTACGGCCGGCAGTTCCGCGCCGCCTCCGCCGACAGCGAGATGCCGATGAGCAAAGTGCTGCGCGAGTACGACCGGCCCGAGATCCGCGTCGAGCGCACGCCCTACGGCATGCGGCTGCACACCCTGCGCCGCATCAGCGACGCGCACACGCACCTGCGGGTGACCAACGTGCTGTTTCCCCAGGCCTTCGTCATCCCCATGAGCCCCGAGATGACGATCTCGCAGTGGCACGTGCCGGTGGACGACGACGGCTGCTACTGGTACGCCATCTTCACCAGCTTCGGCGCGCCGGTGGACAAGGACACCATGCGCCGGCAGCGGCTGAAGACCTATCCCGCGCCGGACTACCGGCCGGTGGTGGGCCGCCACAACGGCTGGGGCTTCGACCCGCAGGAGCAGGCGCGCCAGACCTTCACCGGCATGGGCTTCGACATCAACGTGCACGACCAGTGGGCCTGCGAGTCGCAGGGCCGCATCCAGGACCGCACCCGCGAGAATCTCGGCAGCACCGACAAGGGCATCGCGCTCTACCGCCGGATTCTCCTCGAGGCCATCCGCAAGAACCAGGAAGGGCAGAAGCCGCCGATGGTGCTCGATGCCGCGGCCGCCGCCGAGATCACCGGGCCGGCGGCGGTGGACGGCATCGGGCCTACGGAGCGCCTGGACGATTACTGGAAGGAATTCGACGCCAGCCGGCGCCGCCGCTGCGCCTGGGCGGCATGAACCGCAAGGAAGCCCTGCGCGAGATCGAAGCGCACGACCTGAAGGCCGTGCGCTTCTCGTTCGCCGACCAGCACGGCGTGCTGCGCGGAAAGACCCTCGCGGCGGGCGAAGCGGCGCGGGCGCTCGAGCGCGGCGTCACGCTGACGAGCACGCTGCTGCTCAAGGACACGGCGCATCGGACCGTATTCCCCGCGTTCACGCCGGGGGGCGGCGTGGGGATGCCCCAGATGCAGGGGGCGGCCGACCTGCTGCTGATGGCCGACCCGGCCACCTTTCGCATCCTGCCCTGGGCGCCCGACACGGGCTGGTTCCTGTGCGACGCGCGCTTCCAGGACGGCCAGCCGGTGCCGTATTGCACCCGCACCCTGCTGAAGGCAGCCCTCGACAGGCTGCGCGCCAAAGGCTTCGAGTTCGTCGCCGGCCTGGAGGTGGAATTCCACGTGTTCCGCATCACCGACGAGAAGCTGATGCCGGCCGACGCGGGCCAGCCCGGCGCGCCGCCGGAGGTGGCGCTGCTCTCGACGGGCTACCAGTACCTCACCGAGCAGCGCTACGACCTCGTCGACCCGGTGGTCGAGCTCCTGCGCCGCGACCTCGAGCGCCTCGGGCTGCCGCTGCGCTCCTACGAGCTCGAGTTCGGCCCGAGCCAGCTCGAGTTCACGCTGGGCGCGATGCCCGGCATCGCCTCGGCCGACGCCATGGTGCTGTTTCGAAGCGCGGTGAAGCAGATCGCGCGCCGCCACGGCTACCACGCCACGTTCATGTGCCGCCCGAAGCTGCCGAACGTGATGTCGAGCGGCTGGCACCTGCACCAGTCGCTCTCGCGCGAGGGCCGCAACGCGTTCACCGCCCCCGCCGAGGACCTCTCGGACACGGGCAAGGCCTGGCTCGCGGGGCTGCTCGCGCACGCGCGGGGCGCCGCGGCGCTCTCGACGCCGACCATCAACGGCTACAAGCGCTACCGGCCCTATTCGCTCGCCCCTGACCGCGTGGTGTGGGGCAAGGAGAACCGCGGCGCGCTGCTGCGCGTGGTGGGCGGCCCCGGCGACGCCGCGACGCGCATCGAGAATCGCGCCGGGGAGCCCGCCGCCAATCCCTACCTGTACTTCGCCTCGCAGATCCATGCGGGCCTGGATGGCCTGGAGCGCCGCCTCGCGCCGCCGCCGCCCGCCGATACGCCCTACGAAGCCCAGGCCGAGCGCCTGCCTCGCACGCTGGAGGAAGCCATCGCCTGCCTGCGGGCCGATGCGGCGCTCGTCAGCGCGCTCGGCCCGGCGTTCGTCGACTACTACTGCACCATCAAGGAAGCCGAGGTCGCCCGCTTCAACCTCGAGGTGAGCGACTGGGAGCATCGCGAGTACTTCGATCTTTTCTGAACCCGCTGCAGAACGAGGAGCGAGCATGAAAAAGCGCAAGCTCGGCGGCACGCCGCTCGAGGTCACCGCCATCGGCCTGGGCTGCATGTCCCTGTCCGGCGTGTACGGCAACGCCGACGACGAGCAGTCCGTCGCGCTCATCCACCACGCGCTCGACCGGGGCATCAACCACCTCGACTCGGCCGACATGTACGGCTGGGGGCACAACGAGACGCTGCTCGGGCGCGCGCTCAAGGGCCGGCGCGCCCAGGCGCTGGTCGCCACCAAGTTCGGGCAGACCCGCGACGCGCAAGGCAAGCAGGGCATCGACGGGCGACCGGAGTACGTCCTGCAGGCCTGCGAGGCGAGCCTGAAGCGGCTGGATCTCGACGTGATCGACCTCTACTACCAGCACCGCGTCGACCCGGCCGTACCAATCGAGGAGACCGTCGGCGCGATGAAGCGGCTCGTCGAGCAGGGCAAGGTGCGCGCGCTCGGCCTCTCCGAGGCGGCGCCGGCGACGATCCGCCGCGCGCACAAGGTCCACCCGATCGCCGCGGTGCAGAACGAGTATTCGCTCCTCTACCGCCGCGAGGGCGAAGAAACGCTGCGCACCACCCGCGAGCTCGGCATTACGCTCGTCGCGTACGCGCCCCTCGGCCGCAGCCTCCTCACGGGCTCGGTGCACGGCGCCGCCGACCTGCCGCAGGGCGACCGGCGCCTGCAGCACCCGCGCTTCCAGGGCGAGCACCTCGATCGCAATGTCCAGATCGTCGCGCGGCTGGAGGCGATTGCGAAGGAGAAGGGCTGCACGCCGGCGCAGCTCGTGCTCGCATGGCTGCTCGCGCAGGGCGAGGACGTCGTGGCGATCCCGGGCACCAAGCGCACCGCGCGGCTCGACGAGAACCTCGCCGCGCTCGACGTGCAGCTGTCGAAGGCGGACCTGGAGCGCATCTCGAGCGCGGCGCCGGCCGGCGCCGGCGCCGGCGAGCGCTACCCGGCCGAAGCCATGAAGCGCGTGTTCCTGTAGCGGGTGCGCGCCTACGACTGGGCGCGGCTCGTCAGCCTGGCGGGCCTGTGGTCGCTGCAATACATCTTCCTGCGCCTCGCGGTGCCGGTGTTCGGCACCGGCCCGGTCGCGGCCGGCCGGGCGTTCTTCGCCGCGGTGCTCCTGCTCGCGGTCGCGGCAGCCCTGCAGCAGCGCATCGCGCCGCTCGCGCACTGGCGCGACCACCTCATCGTGGCGCTGCCGAACAACGTCTTTCCGTTCGTGTGCTTCGCGTGGGCGGCCACCGTCCTGCCCGCGGGCTACCTCTCGATCATCAACGGCACGGTGCCGCTGTGGACCGGCATGCTGGCGGCCTGGCTCCTTGCGGAGCCGCTCGGCGTGCGGCGCGTCGCCGGCTTTCTGCTCGGGCTGACGGGCGTGGCGCTGACGGTGAACCTCGGGCCGGTGGGGCTCGACCTGCGCACGGCGCTCGCGGCCCTCGTCGCGCTCGCCGCTTCCGTCTCGTGGGCTTACGGGGGTGTGGTGATCAAGCAGCGGGGCGGCAGCCTGCCGCCCCGCTGCTTGAT
>DATLGR010000036.1:0-6308 GCA_035540415.1 Burkholderiales bacterium
TGCTCGTCGTGCCGCTCGCGCATGTGCCGGGCCGGCCGCCGGCCGAGGGCGGCTCGCCCGGCGGCCGGCCCGGCACATGCGCGAGCGGCACGACGAGCACGAGCGCCGCGGTGCGCGCCGGATGGCGCAGCGCGAATTCCAGCGCGGAGGGCGCGCCGGCGGACAGCCCGACGATCGCCGCGCGCTCGAGCCCGAGCGCATCGAGCAGGCAGGCGTGCGCATCGGCCTGCGCCGCCGGGGTGGCGAGCGGCGGCAACGGAGTGCGCAGGTAGCCGAAGCGCGACATCGCGACGACGCGGAAACCGGCCTGCGCAAGCCCGGCGCCGAAGTCGCGTCCCTGGTCGAAGCCGCCGCCGGCGCCGTGCACCACCAGCACCGCCGGCCCGGCGCCTTGCGCCGCGTACTCGATCGGCCCGCAGGGCGTCTGCGCCATGGCGCTGCCGGTGGCGACGCGCTGGTAGGCGCGCGCCCGCTCGGCGGCATAGCCGGCATAGGCGAGGCCGGCCACCAGCGCCGCGAGCGCGGCGCTTCCAAGGACGGCGCTGCGGCCGAGCAGGCGCGTCATCGGACGATGAACAGCGAGCGCTCGGTCACCGCGACGCCGTGCGCGCCGAGCGCGCGGACGGTGAACTGGACGGGATGCGAGCCGGGCGCGGCGGCTTCGGCGCGCACCTTGACCGGCACCATGCGGCTCGCGGCCGCGGGCATGCCCACGGTCGATTCGCCCCAGATATGGATGCCGGGCAGCCCGGACACCGTGATCTCGAAGGCGCGCGCCTGCTCCGTGGTGTTCATGATCTGCAGCCGGTAGACGTTCTCGATCAGCCCGCCGTCGACCTCGCGGGAGATCGCCGCGCGGTCGCGGATCACGTCGACCTTGAGCGGCACGCGCAGATAGAGGCTGGCACCGGCGGCGAGCGCGACGGCGAGCAGGATGCCCGCATAGGCGAGCACCCGCGGGCGCAGCACGCGCGTGGGCTCGCCGGCCATCGCGCGCGTGGTCGAATAGCGGATCAGGTTCTGCGGCCGGCGCAGCTTCGCCATCACCTGGTTGCACCCGTCGATGCAGGCGGCGCAGCCGATGCACTCGTACTGCAGGCCGTCGCGGATGTCGATGCCGGTGGGGCAGACCTGCACGCACACGCCGCAGTCGACGCAGTCGCCCGTGCCCGCCCCCTTGCCGCGGGGCTCGCCGCGCTTCGCGTCGTAGGTGATGATGAGCGTGTCCTGGTCGAACATCGCGCTCTGGAAGCGCGCGTAGGGGCACATGTACTTGCACACCTGCTCGCGCATCCAGCCGGCGTTGCCGTAGGTGGCGAAGCCGTAGAACAGCACCCAGAACGCCTCCCAGGGGCCGAGCGACAGTGCCAACGCGCTCGGCACCAGCTCGCGGATGGGCGTGAAGTAGCCGACGAAGGTGAGCCCGGTCCACAGCGAGAGCGCGATCCAGGCCGTGTGCTTGGCCGCTTTCAGGCCCAGCTTCTTCGCATGCAGCTTCTGCTGGTCGAGCCGCATGCGCGCGTTGCGATCGCCTTCGATGACGCGCTCGATCCACAGGAAGATCTCGGTGTACACCGTCTGCGGGCAGGCGTAGCCGCACCACAGGCGGCCGGCGAGCGCCGTGAACAGGAACAGCGACAGCGCCGCGAGGATGAGCAGCACCGTCAGGTAGACGATGTCCTGCGGCCAGAACACCAGCCCGAAAATGTAGAACTTGCGCGCGGCGATGTCGAAGAGCACCGCCTGGCGCTCGTTCCAGGTGAGCCAGGCGCCGCCGTAGAAGGCGAGCTGGGTCGCCCACACCAGGGTCCAGCGCCAGACGGCGAACTTGCCGTGCACCGCGCGCGGGTAGATCTTGCGGTGAACCTCGTAGAGGGAAACCTCGGCGAGGTTCAGGTCGTTCTTCATCGATCCTTCTGGGAGAGCGACAGGACGTACGCGGTGAGCAGGTGCAGCCGGGCCTCGTCCAGGATCTCCTTGTGCGCCGGCATCACGCCCGTGCGCCCGCGGGTCACCGTCTCGATGATCGCGGCCTCGGAAGTGCCGTAGAGGAAGCTGCGCCCCGTGAGGTTGGGCGCGCCCAGCGCGGGATTGCCCTTGGCTTCGGCGCCGTGGCAGGCCGCGCACGTGGACTTGAACAGCGGCTCGCCGCGCGCGCGGCGGATCGAATCGTGCGGCCGGCCCGTGAGCGAGAGCACGTAATGCACCACGTCCTTGACGCCCTGGTCGCCGAGCGCCGCGCCGAAGGACGGCATCACGCCCGTGCGGCCCTCGGCGATGGTGGTGTGGATGGCCTTCGGGTCGCCGCCCCAGCGCCAGTGGCCGGCCGCGAGGCTGGGGAAGCCGCGCGAGCCGCCGCCGTCGGAGGCATGGCATTGCGCGCAGTTGTTCAGGAAAAGCCGCTGCCCCACGGCCAGCGCCTCGGCATTCTTCGACAGCGTCACGACGTCGATCGCGGCGAAGCGCTCGTAGAGGGGGCCGAACTGCGCCACGGCACGCTCGCGCTCCTGCTCGAACTGGCCGACCTGCGTCCAGCCGAGCGTGCCGCGCCAGCTCCCGAGGCCCGGATAGAGCACGAGATAGACGAGCGAGAAGGCGATGGTGAGGTAGAACAGCCACGACCACCAGCGCGGCAGCGGGTTGTTGTACTCGGCGAGGTCCTCGTCCCAGACGTGGCCGGTGGTTTCGCTCTCGGCCGCCCGGCGCACGCTCTGCGACTTGAGGAACACCGCGCAGGCGACGATCGACACGACGGTGACGGCGGCGATGAATACATCCCAGAAGCCGGACGTGAAGTGGCTCATGGCTCGCCCTCCTCGAGCCTGCCCTTCTTCTCCCAGGCGGACTTGCGCGAGGGGGCGTAGGCCCACCACACGATGGCGAGGAAGGCGGCGAACGCGCAAACGGTCACGACGATGCGCACGAGGTTGAGGTCCATCACGGGGTCCTTTTCACGGCCGTGCCCAGGCCCTGGAGATAGGCGATGAGCGCATCCATCTCGGTCTTGCCGGCGAGCGCGGCGCGCGCGCCGCGGATGTCCTCGTCGGTGTAGGGAACGCCGAGGCGGCGCAGCGCCCGCAGCTTGGCCTCGATGTCCTCGGCGTTGGCGCGGGTGGCCGCGAGCCACGGGTAGCCCGGCATGTTGGATTCGGGCACGACGTCGCGCGGGTTCATCAGGTGCACGCGGTGCCATTCGTCGGAGTAGCGTCCGCCCACGCGGTGCAGGTCCGGGCCGGTGCGCTTGGAGCCCCACTGGAACGGACGGTCGTAGACGAACTCGCCCGCCACGGAGTACGGCCCGTAGCGCTCGACCTCGGCGCGGAAGGGACGCACCATCTGCGAGTGGCAGTTGTAGCAGCCCTCGCGGATGTAGATGTCGCGTCCCGTGAGCTCGAGCGGCGCGTACGGCTTGAGCCCCGCGACCGGCTCGGTGAGCGACTTCTGGAAGGACAGCGGCACGATCTCGACCAGGCCGCCCACCGAAATCACCAGGATGACCAGCAGGATGAGCAGCCCCGGGTTGCGCTCGATGAGATCGTGGCTGAGCTTCATGCGTGCGCCGGCGCGGGAATCGCCGCCTCCGTGGGCCGGGATTCGGTGACGGTCCGGTAGACGTTCCAGGCCATGATGAGCATGCCCGCGAGGTAGAGGACGCCGCCCAGGAGGCGGATGGCGTAAAAGGGATAGCTCGCCTTCACGCTCTCGACGAAGGTGTAGGTGAGCGTGCCGTCCTCGCTCACCGCGCGCCACATGAGGCCCTGCATCACGCCGGCGACCCACATCGCCGCGATGTAGAGAACGATCCCGATGGTGGCGATCCAGAAGTGCAGGTTGATGGCCGGCACGCTGTGCATCTCGGTGCGGCCGAAGAGCCGGGGCACCAGGTAGTAGAGCGAGCCCATCGAGATGAGCCCCACCCACCCGAGCGCGCCGCTGTGCACGTGGCCCACCGTCCAGTCGGTGTAGTGCGAGAGCGCGTTCACCGTCTTGATCGACATCATCGGCCCCTCGAAGGTCGACATGCCGTAGAAGGACAGCGAGACGATGAGGAACTTGAGGATCGGGTCCTCGCGCAGCTTGTGCCACGCGCCGGAGAGGGTCATGATGCCGTTGATCATCCCGCCCCAGGAGGGCGCGAGCAGGATGAGCGAGAACACCATGCCGAGGGACTGCGTCCACTCGGGCAGCGCGGTGTAGTGCAGGTGGTGCGGGCCCGCCCACATGTAGGTGAAGATGAGCGCCCAGAAGTGCACCACCGAAAGCCGGTAGGAGTAGATCGGGCGGCCGGCCTGCTTGGGGATGAAGTAGTACATCATCCCGAGGAAGCCGGCGGTGAGGAAGAAGCCCACCGCGTTGTGCCCGTACCACCACTGCACCATCGCGTCCTGCGCGCCGGCAAAGGCCGAGTAGGATTTCCAGAAGGTGGCCGGCATGGCGAGGCTGTTGACGATGTGCAGCACCGCCACGGTGAGGATGAAGGCGCCGAAGAACCAGTTGGCCACGTAGATGTGCGGGATCTTTCGCTTCCACAGGGTGCCGAAGAACACCACCGCGTACGCCACCCACACCAGCGCGATCAGGATGTCGATCGGCCACTCGAGCTCGGCATACTCCTTCGAGCTGGTGATTCCCAGCGGCAGGGTGATCGCCGCCAGCACGATGACCGCCTGCCAGCCCCAGAAGGTGAAAGACGCGAGCCCGTCGCAGAACAGACGCGCGTGCGCCGTGCGCTGCACGACGTAGTAGGAGGTGGCGAACAGCGCCGAGCCGCCGAAGGCGAAGATGACCGCGTTGGTGTGCAGCGGCCGCAGCCGTCCGTAGGACAGCCAGGGGATGTCGAAGTTGAGCGCCGGCCAGAGGAGCTGCGCGGCGATGAACACGCCCACGGCCATCCCCACCACGCCCCACACGACGGTCATGATGGCGAACTGGCGGACGACCTTGTAGTTGTAGAGGGCTTCCGTCATGGGTCTCACATCGGAGCCATGATGGTAGGAAGCCGCTCGCGCCCCCCTTTGACCTACGTCAAACCGCCGCTACTTCAGCAGGAGCTCGATGATCGCGCGGCGCTCGTTCGCGTCGGGCGCGTAGTGCTTCTCCAGGAATTTCTCGAGGTACGCCGCGCGCCCGGCCGCCGGGCGCTTGCGCAGCGGGCGCTCGAGCGCGCGCACCGTGTGGCACTCCCCGCAGCGCTGCTTGAAGAGCGCCGCGCCGTCCTGCGGAGCGGCCGCCAGCAGGAGCATGAGGGTCAGGGTCTCGGCCATGTATTGGGGACGGAGCCCGGGCTCCGTCCCCCCGCAAGTGTATGCTTTTGCCCGACTCCGACGAAGAAAGGACCGAGATGGACAAGAAACAGCCCTTCCTCACCGACATCAAGACCCTCCGCGCCCGCGCCCGCCAGCACATCGAGCAGGGGGCGATCACCGAGTCCTACCGCGCCGACCGGGCCACGGTGGTCAAGCTGCTGAACGAGGCGCTCGCCACCGAGATCGTGTGCGTGCTGCGCTACCGGCGCCACCACTTCATGGCCGCCGGCATCAACGCCGACGCGGTCGCCGCCGAGTTCCTGACCCACGCCAACGAGGAGCAGCAGCACGCCGACCAGATCGCGGCGCGCATCGTGCAGCTCAACGGCGAGCCGAACTTCAATCCGGACGGCCTGCTGTCGCGCAGCCACGCCGAGTACGTCGAGGGCGAAAGCCTCGTCGACATGATCAAGGAAAACCTGGTCGCCGAGCGCATTGCGATCGACAGCTACCGCGAGATGATCGAATACGTGGGCGACAAGGACACCACCACCAAGCGGATGCTGGAAGGGATCCTCGCCATGGAAGAGGAGCACGCCGACGACCTCGTGGGGCTGCTGGAGGACCTGAAGGTCTAGCCCCGACGCTCGGGGAACTACGCGGCCCCGCAGCGCGCGTCTCAATCGGGGGCTAGGCTCGCAGGCCATGAGACTCCTAGCCCTGTTCCTCGTCGTCGCGTTCGCCGTGGCGGGCTGCGACACGCGCGGCCCCGCGGAGAAGGCCGGCGAGAAAATCGACCGCGTGGGCGAGAAGGCCTCGCGCGACATCGAGCGCGCCGGCAAGGCCGTGCGCGACGCGGTCGATCCGAAGCGCTAGCTCAGGGCACGAGCACGGCCGCGCCCTCGAGCGCGCCGCGCCGCAGGTCCTCGAGCGCCTCGTTCGCCTGCGCCAGCCCGTAGCGCCGCACCGCCGTGCGGAGGGGAACGCGCGCCGCGAGCTGCAGGAACCGCTCGCCGTCCTCGCGCGTAAGGTTCGCCACCGACTCGAGGCGCCGCTCCCCCC
>DATLGR010000037.1:0-2897 GCA_035540415.1 Burkholderiales bacterium
CCTGAAGGCGCTGTTCCCCGGCCTCGCGGCCTGAGCGGTGCGCGGCGAAGCGCCGGGCCGCGCGCGGGCGGTGAAGTCGGGCGGTAGAGGCGCGCCGTAGCGGCACTCACAGCGCCGCGGTCAGGAACACGATCGCGGTGAAGGACACCAGCAGGCCGCGCCGCGCTACCGGCGATTCGCCGGCCCGCAAGGCAAGGTCTGCGATGGCGCTTCCAATTTGCACTTGCCTGAGCGCGTGCACGCGCTCGGCGCGCGACAGCGGCAACGTTTCCAGCCGTTGCGCAATGAGCGCAATGCCCCGAAGGTCGGCGTTCATGCTGTGCTTCGCGGCTAGCGGGTTTCTCGAATGACGTCCTTGACCTTTGCCGCGAGCTCGGGCGTCACCTCGGTATTGTGGGCCTGGCGTGCGTGCTGGGCCGCCTGCTTCAGGACCTCATCCGTCGTTTGCGCGCGCACGACACCCGGGCAGTCGAAGCCGACATCCTTGCAGCGAAGCTCGTACATCTTGATCTCCTTTGAGATTCGGTTGCCGACGCCGTGGAGTGAAGCACGCCGGCGTCACGCAAGCGTCACGACGCTAGGCGGCCGTCACTTCGACTTCCACCGCCCGGGAAAGCGTCGTGTACACGGGACAGCGCGTCTTGAACGCTTTCATCAAGGCCTCGCTTTGAGCGGCGCTGGGCCCATCGAGCGCGAAGCGCACGCGGATCGCCTGGAAGCGGGGATCGAAGGGCTCCCCGCACACGCCGCGCGGGTCGAAGTCGCCGGCGGCGGTGACCTGAACGCCGCGAAGAGGAATGTCCATTTCCTGCGCGGCTTTCTCGCAGACAAACACCGCGCAGGCGGCGAGCCCTGACAGGAGCAGCTCCACCGGGTTGGGCGCCTCGTTCGGCCCGCCGAGGGGCGGCGGCGAGTCGGTCACGAAATGCTGCCCGCGAGCAGTGACGAGGGCGCGGCCGCGCTCATTCGACAGGCGGCAACTCGACAACGCGGTGGCGAGATTTCCTGGCATGGGTGATTCTTTTCTCGGTGGTTCGGTTGAGCTACCTTACACGCCTCGGCGTCACGGAACCGTCACGGCCGCAAGCCCGATGGCAAAGTTGACCCTGTCCCTGTTTGGCCCCGGCGTTTTGACGCTCGAGGGCCGCGCCGTGCGGTTGCATTCGAGCCGAACCCTGGCGTTGCTCGCCTACCTCGCAGTGGAATCGGATCGGGCACACAACCGCGGCAAGCTGGCCGCGCTGCTCTGGGGCCGCTCGGACGAAGCGGCCGCACGGCAGAGCCTGAGGCAGGCCCTGTATTCGCTCAAGACCGCCGCCGCAGGCATCGCCGACTGCCTGGGGGGCGATCAGGATCTGGTGCGGCTTCAGCCGCGACCGGATCTTGATATCGATGTCCATCAGTTCCTGCGCGGTGTCGGGGACTCGACGGCCGACGGATGGCGCCGTGCGGCTCTCCTCTACCGCGGGGCGCTTCTCGAAGGACGCTCGTTTCCGGGGTGCGAGGAGTTCGAGGCGTGGCTCGGCCGAGCGCAGGAGCGAATGCGCTCGCTCGCAATACGGAACGCCGAGCGCCTGACCGGCGAGCGCATCGCGCAAGGCGACGCCGGCGCGGCGCTGCGGTACGCGCAGCTGTGGCGCGACCTCGATCCCGCCAGCGAAGTGGCGTCGCGACAGATCATGCGGCTTCTGGCGGCGCACAGCGAGCCGCACGCCGTCGACGCGGAGTGGACGAGGCTGAGCGGACTGCTCCAGCGCGAGCTGCAGGTCGAGCCCGCCCGGGAGACGCAGGAGCTCTACCGCATGCTGCGTCGTGCCGGGATCGCGAATCCGGCCGGCGGTGGCGAGGTCGAATCGCTCGTCAAGGCGGCGCGCGCCGCCGAGCGCGTCTACGCCTTCGGCAACGCCGTGGAGCTCTACGACCGGGCGCTTCGCCTGCTCAAGCATGTGACGCCGGCCGATCCCGCTCGCTATTCGGACCTGCTCCTGCTCAAGGAGCAGGTGCTGGAACGGCTCGGCCGCCGGGACGAGCAGGCGGCCGTGATCGACGAGGCCATCTGCACGGTCGAACCGCTGGGCAATCCCGCGGCACTCGCGGCCGTACTTCTGCGGCGCGCGGGCGCGTCGGTGTACCTCGGCAACCACGCCGAGGGTTTGCAGGCGGCGCAGCACGCGCTCGAGCTCTACCGCCAGATTGGCGACGCGCCGGGAGAGGCCGAAGCGCTGCGGGAAATGGGCTTTGCTCACTGGCGGGCGCAAAGCTATCCCATGGCGCTGCAGTGCGCCCGCGAGGCGCTCTCGCTACATCGCCGGCTGGGCGATGCCGCCGGCGAGGCAAGCGCGCTGCATAACCTCGCCGAAATCCATCGAGGCCTCGGGAGCCCGCAGCAGGCGCTCGAGTGGTACCGGCAAGCCCTGCAGCTTCACTGGGCGACCCGCAATCCCGCCGGGGAGATCCTCACCCTGTTCGGCATGGCGAACGCCCTGCACCAGGCGGGTGAGCTCGATCTCGCGCGGAAGGAATACGAGAAGGCATTGAGGCTGAGCGAGCGGCATGGCGAGCGCACGATGCAGTCGCGCGCCCTGCACGCGCTCGCGGTGCACTGCGCCGAGCGGAAGGACTTCGAATCGGCGCTGCGCCTGATGCAGCGAGCCGTCGAGGTCGACCGCGCGATCGGCTACGCGCATGCGCTCGGCCATGACCTGCTTGACCTCTCGCATCTTCACCTCGTGCGTGGCGAGCGTGCGGAGGCGCGCGCGGCGTTGCAGGAAGCGCTGGTGTGGTTCGGGTACACGGGCGACGAGGAAGCGCTGGCGCTGGCGCGCGCTCGACTGGAGCGCTTCGATTCACCGGGCGCCGAGATCGCTCTCGATGCGCCGCGCGGGTGGGTCAAGAGC
>DATLGR010000038.1:0-5872 GCA_035540415.1 Burkholderiales bacterium
GAACTCCGTCCAGGAAAAGCTCACCGCCTTGTGGATCGGTCGCTGCCTCCGGCAGCTCCCGCCCCCCGCCGTGCGCAAGGCGGCGTGACGTAGCGCTGCTGCAGCTTCGCGGTCCGCCAACCGCTAGGCCGCGAGCCGCGCACGGCGGTAATAAAACGCGAGCGGCGCGATCTCGCCTCGGTAATATCTGCTGCACCCGCTCCTCGACCGGCATCCCCAAGGCAACCGGCGCGCGCGCTCGAGATTTCCCCCGCCTCGGTGACCGAGCCAACTGGGACAGTTAAGACGGGTCCCTGCGCGGGCGGTGGTCTCAGGCGGTGACGACGCGGTCGCGGCCGTCGAACTTGCCGCGGTACATGCGCCGGTCGGCGGCGCGCATCAGCGCGTCGGTCTCGACGCCGTCGTCCGGGCAGGCGGCGACCCCGATCGTCACGGTGATCCGCTCGCCCGCTGCGACGCCCGCCTGCGCGCAGGCCCGCGGGACTTCCTCGCGGATGCGCAAGGCGAGCGTCTGGGCGGAAGCCACGGGCGTGTTCGGCAGGATCAGGGCGAACTCCTCGCCGCCGTAGCGGCAGACGATATCCGAGGCGCGGGCCGAGGCCACGAGCGCCTCGGCGATCACGCGCAGCGCCCGGTCGCCTTCGGTGTGGCCGTAAACATCGTTAATGCGCTTGAAGCGGTCGACGTCGACGAGCATCACGGTGGCGGGCGCGCCGGCCCGAAGCGCGCCGGAGAGCTGCGTGCGCAGCATCTCGTCGAAGAAGCCGCGGTTGTGCACGCCCGTGAGCGCGTCACGCCGCGCTTCGGCGCGCAGCTGCTCGTACTTCTGCCGGTAGGTAAGCACCTGGAACAGGTCGTTCAACCCGGGGCGCGCCCCGGCGACGGCCTCGGGATCGGTCTTCGCCGCGCGCGGAAGATAGACCGCCAGCGCCGCCGCGTAGACCATCGCCGCCGCCGCCTTGCCGACGATTCCGGAGAGCAGCAGGTCGCGGTAGGCGGGGTGCTCCCAGAAGCCGCCGGTGACGAACACGAGCGTGTCGAGGATCAGCACGAGGGCGAGCGACACCCACAGCCGCAGGAACAGCGGGCCGATGCGGCGCGACAGCGCCTCGTACACGAGGATGATGAGGATCGCGTCGGCGTAGAGGGCGAGCGTGCCGAAGAGAAACAGCCGCGGCGAAGTCACGAAAAGCTCCGGCGGCAGCCCGAGGGGATTCACCGCGAGCGGGCCGGTCAGGTGCGCCACCACGATCAGTCCCAGGAGCGCCGCCGAGACGTTGGCGGCGAGCAACCCGTAGATCATGCTGCGCGCTTCCTTCGCATCCTCGCGGATGTAGACGAGGAGGACGGCGAATACGCACGCCGGGAAGAGCGCCACGGACCCGGGGCTCATCAGGAAGCCGGGCGCCACGTGGACAAAGGTGGTGCTCGCCAGAATCGTCGCCAGGTAGTACAGCACCCCGACGGTGGTGTAGACCGCGGCGAGGCCAAGGACCCGGCGGGCGCTGAACAGGGTCAGCAGCAGCGCGGCCGCGAGCGCGGCCTCGACGGTCATGAGCGAAAGCTGGAGGGCCAGATCCGGCATGGGCGCCGGAATCTTAGCTTCCGAGGCGCCGGCTGGCCAGCCCCGCGCGGACGCGCCCCGGCCACCCTAAGCCTTATATAATGTTTGTATATCGGCTACGAGTGCGCGGTTGCCATGCAGAGAACCAGGGTCAGGACCTTTTCGGCCACGGCGCGGGATCTGACGATGCTCGAGGCGGTGGCGCGCTACCACGGGCTCAACAAGAGCGCGACCATCACCAGCTTGATTCGCAGGGAGTTTTGGCGGGTTTTTCCTGCCGGGACAGGCAAGGTCAAGCCCGACCGCGGGGCGAAAGTGGAAGGTGAGAAATGAGGGCGATGCGACGATGGTGGGCGGTGATGGCGCTGGGCGTGGCCGCGGGCGCGGCCCAGGCGCAGGCGCCGGTCAGGATCGGGGAGCTGAACAGCTACAAGGTTTTCCCGGCGTTTCTCGAGCCGTACCGGAAAGGGATGCAGCTCGCGCTCGAGGAAGTCAATGCGGCCGGCGGCGTGAACGGCAGGAAGCTGGAACTCGTGATCCGCGATGACGGTGGGACGCCGGGGGACGCGGTGCGCGTGGCGGAGGAGCTGCTTTCGCGCGAGCGGGTGCATGTGCTGATGGGCACGTTCGCCTCCAATGTCGGCCTCGCGGTGGCGAACCTTGCCGAAAAGCGCAAGGCGCTGTTCCTGGCTTCGGAACCGCTCACGGACAAGATCGTCTGGGAGAACGGCAACCGCTACACGTTTCGACTGCGGCCGTCGACTTACATGCAGACGGCGATGCTGGTGCCGCAGGCGGCCCGGCTGAAGAGAAAGCGTTGGGCGATCGTGTATCCGAATTACGAATACGGGCAGTCCGCGACGGAATCGTTCAAGCGGCTGCTGCGCCAGGCGCAGCCCGACGTCGAGTTCGTCGCCGAGCAGGCGCCGCCCCTCGGGCGCATCGATGCGGGCGCGGTGGTGCAGGCGCTGATCGACGCGAAGCCGGATGCGATCTTCAGCTCGCTTTTCGCCGCAGACCTGCAGCGCTTCGTGCGCGAAGGCAACACGCGAGGGCTGTTCAAGACGGTTCCCGTGTTCAACCTTCTCGCCGGCGAGCCGGAGTACCTCGATCCGCTGAAGGACGAGGCGCCCGAAGGCTGGTGGGTCACCGGCTACCCGTGGAGCGAAATCGATACGCCGGAGCACAGGCGCTTTCGCGAAGCTTACGAGAAGCGCTGGAAGGACTACCCGCGCCTCGGCTCGGTCGTCGGCTACACCGCAGTGCATGCCGTCGCCCACGCCGTGCGCCGGGCCGGCTCCACCGACACCGAGAAACTCGTCGAGGCGCTGAAGGGCCTGGAGATGCCCTCCCCCTTCGGCCCGATCCAGTGGCGCGCGATCGACCACCAGTCGACCATGGGCGCCTACGTCGGCCGGCTCGCCCGGCGTGACGGCCGCGGCGTGATGGTCGACTGGCGCTACGCCGACGGTGCGAACTACCAGCCTTCCGACAAGGAAATCCGGGCGCTGCGAAAGGATTAGGGCGGTGTGACCGCCTCCGCCGTCCTTCTCCAGTTCCTGAACGGGCTGGCGAGCGCGAGCGCGCTCTTTCTGCTCGCCGCCGGGCTGTCGCTCATCTTCGGCGTCAGCCGCATCGTCAACTTCGCGCACGGCTCGCTGTACATGCTTGGCATGTACTGCGCCGTGTGGCTTTCCGCGCGCGTCGGCTTCTGGGCGGCGATTCCGCTTGCCGCCGCCATGGTGGCGGCGCTCGGCGCGCTGATCGAGATCGTGCTGCTGCGGCGCATTTACCGCGCGCCCGAGCTCTTCCAGCTCCTCGCCACGTTCGCGCTGGTGCTGCTCATCAAGGATTTCGCCTACTGGCTGTGGGGGCCGGAGGATCTGCTCGGGCCGCGCGCGCCGGGGCTGGCGGGCGCGGTGTCGATCGCCGGGCAGTCGTTTCCCCAATATGACCTCCTGCTGATCGCGCTCGGCCCGGCGGTGTTCATCGGGCTGCATGTGCTGCTCCACCGCACGCGCTGGGGGGTGCTGGTGCGCGCCGCGACCCAGGACCGCGAGATGGCGGCCGCGCTCGGGGTGAACCAGAAGCTGCTCTTCACGAGCGTGTTCGTGCTCGGCGCAGCGCTCGCGGGGCTCGCCGGTGCGCTGGTGGTGCCGCGGGAGCCCGCGCACCTCGAGGTCGACCTCGCGGTCATCGCCGATGCCTTCGTCGTGGTCGTCGTCGGCGGACTGGGCTCGATTCCGGGCGCCTTTCTCGCGGCGCTTCTGATCGGCGAGATCAAGGCGTTCGGCATCGGCCTCGGGTACTCCAAGCTCACGCTGGTGATCGAGTTCATCGTCATGGCCGTGGTGCTCATCGTGCGGCCCTGGGGATTGCTCGGCCGGCCGCAACTGCACGCGCGCGGCCCGGGCATGCTCGAGCCGTCGATGCCGCTGCCCTCGCGGCGCTTCCTGGTGAGCCTCCTGCTCGTCGCCGCCCTGCTCGCCGCCGCACCGCTCGTCTCGAACGGCTATCTCCTCGTCCTGCTCACCGACATCCTGGTCTTTGCCCTCTTCGCGGTGAGCCTGCACTTCCTGATGGGGCCGGGTGGCATGGCGTCCTTCGGGCACGCCGCGTACTTCGGGCTTGGGGCCTATGGCGCGGGGCTGCTTCTGCTGCGCTTCGGCTTGCCGATGGAGCTCGCGCTCATCGCCGCGCCCGTCTTCGCACTCGCCGGTGCGCTGCTCTTCGGCTGGTTCTGCGTGCGCCTGTCGGGGGTCTACCTCGCGATGCTGACGCTCGCCTTTGCCCAGATCACCTGGTCGATCGCCTTCCAGTGGGACGCGGTGACCGGCGGCTCCAACGGCCTGATCGGCGTATGGCCGGCGCCCTGGCTCGCGTCGCGAACCGCGTATTACTGCGCCGCCCTGCTGGTCTGCGCGCTCGCGATGGCGCTCGTCTGGCGCATGATCTTTTCGCCGTTCGGCTACGCCGTGCGCGCCGCGCGCGATTCGCGGTTGCGCGCCGAGGCGATCGGCATCGACGTGCGACGCGTGCAGTGGGCCGCCTTTGCCGTGGCCGGACTCTTCGCCGGCATCGCCGGCGCGCTCTTCGCCTTCTCCAAGGGCTCGATCTCCCCGGAGAGCCTGTCGGTGCCGCGCTCGGTGCACGCGCTCGTCATGGTGTTCCTCGGCGGCATCCAGACCCTTACCGGGCCGCTGTGGGGCGCGGCGCTTTTCATCTGGCTCGAGGACACGGTGTCGCGCGGGTTCGACTATTGGCGCGCGGCGATCGGCGGAATCGTCCTGCTCCTCGTGCTCGCGTTCCCGCAGGGCGTTGCTGGTTTTCTGAAAGAAAGGCTCGCGAGATGAGCGCGCTCGAGGTCCGGAACCTCTCCAAGGCCTACGGCGGCGTGCAGGCGGTGCGCGACGTGTCGTTTACCGTGCAGCCCGGCGAGCTCGTGGCGATGATCGGACCCAACGGCGCGGGCAAGACGACCTGCTTCAACATGCTGAACGGCCAGCTCGCGCCCGACTCGGGCGAGATCCGCCTGGGCGACACCCGCATCGACGGCCTGCCCCCGCATCGCATCTGGCGCCTGGGCGTGGGACGGACGTTCCAGATCACCGCCACCTTCGGCTCGCTCAGCGTGCGCGAGAACGTGCAGGTGGCGCTCCTGTCGCACCACCGGCGCCTCAGGTCGTTTCTCGTCAATGGCGAGAGCCTGTTCAGGCAGGAGGCCGAGGCGCTGCTCGAGCGCGTCGGCATGCGCGCTCAGGCGGAACGCCCCTGCGGCGTGCTCGCCTACGGCGACCTCAAGCGCGTCGAGCTCGCGGTGGCGCTCGCGAACGGGCCGCGCGTTCTCCTGATGGACGAACCCACCGCCGGCATGGCGCCCGAGGAGCGCGGCGCGCTGATGCAGCTCGCCGCCGCGCTCGCGCGCCGCGAAGGAATCGCGACGCTGTTCACCGAGCACGACATGGAGGTGGTCTTCGGTCACGCGAGCCGCGTGCTCGTGCTCCACCAAGGCGAGCTGATCGCCGCCGGCAGGAGACCCATGATTGCCTTCAGCGTGGTCGACTTGCCCGCGCCGTTGCGGCCGAGAAGGGCCACGACCTCGCCTTGCGCGACGGACAGATCCAGCTCGAAAAGCACCCGCGCCCGCCCGTAGCCGGCGCTCAGGCCGCGCACCTCAAGCATCGCCAAGGTAGACCTCCCGGACCCGGGGATGGAGGCGCACCTCGTCGGGCGCGCCGGCGGCGATCAGCTCGCCTTGGTGGAGCACGAGCACGCGGCTCGCGTGACCGAAGACCACCTCCATGTCGT
>DATLGR010000039.1:0-2507 GCA_035540415.1 Burkholderiales bacterium
GATCGGCGAGCTCGGCTTCGCCGAGGCGGTCAAGCTGCTGCATCCGGCGCAGCAGACCCTGGGGCGCGAGATCAGCCCGCGCGTCTACACGCGAAAGGAATGGGCGGAAAAGCGCGCGCAGCCGGACGCATTCATGCGCGAGGTGCTCGACAGTCCGAAGCTCTTCGTGATCGGGTCCGAAGATGAGCTTGCAGAACCTCGTCGGGCGAACGCTCGAGCGCGTCGCGCCTGAGCGCGCCGCGGTCGCGCGCATGCTCGCGGCCGTCGAGCGCAACCTCGCCGACGCCGCGCGCAAGCAGCGCAACCTGGCCGACTACGAAGGCAACCCGATCGCCGCCGGCACGCTCACCGAGTGCATTGCCGAGGCGAAGCGGCTGCACGCCGACGCGAGGGCATGGCTCGAGAGCCGTCAGGAGGCCTGTGCGCGGATCTGGTCGTGCGCGCCGGCGAGCTCGACCCGGACCAGTGCCGCCTCGAGGCGGGGCAGGTGTTTCTTGTCCACCAGGCGCGCCAGGGCCTTGGGCCCGCCGCCGAGCTTGAGCCGCTTCGCCGCGCGCAGCACCCGCTTGTCGGCGTAGGGCTGGAACTCGTCCCACACGCCCTGCACTTCGCGCAGGAAGATGTCGGCCCCGACGTTGCCGATGCCCTTGAACGCCTTGAGGCGGCCGTACTCGTCGAGCACGCGCTGGGCGGTGTCGCCGAGCTGGTCCGCCCCGCTCTCGTCGTAGCGCTTGTAGCCGTGGCTCGTGAGGACGTCGACGCGCTGTTGCCAGGTCGCGCCGGCGAGCTTCTTCGGCGTGCCGTATTTCTTCACGAGCGCCTTCGCGGCGCGCACGGCGTTGCCCGCCGCGATGCGGGCGGAGAGCAGCATGGACAGGACGAGCAACCGGAAAAGCGGCGCGGGGGCGTGGCGAAGGCGGATTCCCGCCTCGACGGCGAAGGTGCGGCCGTGGCGCTCGAGCAGCGCCTGTACGACCTTCTTCTTTGCCTTGTCGGCCACGGTCGGACGTGCGACGAAGCGGTTTTAGCGCCCCCGGGCGACCCGAGCGTGCCGCCGGGTCCCGGAGCTTCTGCGCTTGGAGAACCAACGCCAGGCGTACCGGCCAAGGAGGAGCATGAGGATCTTTCTCATGCCCTTCGGCAGCAAGCGCCATGCCGCCGGCGGCGTGTCCGCTGGATATCCCTTGGCGCAGCTCCTATCCTTGAGAATGGCTGAACGAGGCTATCGCCCCATCGCGGATTACGCCGCCATCGGCGATTGCCACGGCGGCGCGCTGGTCGCGAGGGACGGCGGCATCGACTGGTGCGCGCTCGGGCGCTTCGACGCCGATCCGGTGTGCTGCCGGCTGCTCGACGCGCGGCGCGGCGGACATCTTTCGCTCGAGCTGCAGGGCGAAGTCGAAGCCTCGCGCGGCTATCTCGCCGACACCAACATCCTGCGCACCGAGCTGGCGCTCGCCGGCGGGCGCGTGGCGCTCACCGATTTCATGCCGGTCGGGCGCAAGCCCGAGGCCGGGCCGAACGACTACGTCTCGCTGAACGCGCCCGGGTGGCTGGTGCGGCGCATCGAATGCCTGGAAGGCGCGGTCGACTGCGAGCTGGTGTTCCGGCCGGGCCGCCTGCTCGGCGAAGCGCAGGCGACGCTGCACAGCGACCTGCGCGCGGGGCGCACCCTGCTGCGCCTGGGCACGCGCCATTACGCGGTGCTCACCCCCGCCGATGCCCGCGTCGATGCCGCGCGCCTGGATGCGCTGGAGCGCATCACCACGGCGTTCTGGACCGAGTGGATGAGCTATTGCCGCTATACCGGCCCCTACGCCGGCATGGTCCGCCGCAGCGCGCTCGCGCTCAAGCTGATGACCTATGCGCCCACGGGCGCCGTGGTCGCGGCGCTGACCACCTCGCTGCCGGAGCAGATGGGCGGCGCGCGCAACTGGGACTACCGCTTCTGCTGGGTGCGCGACGCCGCCCTGATGCTGCACGCGCTCGCGGCGCTCGGCTACTCCGGCGAGTCGAAGCGCTTCCTCGACTTCATGCGCCGCATGCTCGCCGACCCGATCGAGACGTTCCAGGTGATGTACGGCATCAACATGGAGAAGACGCTCGACGAGCGTGTGCTCGAGGGCTTCGAAGGCTATGCGGGAAGCCGCCCGGTGCGCATCGGCAACGAAGCGTATCGGCAGCGCCAGACCGACCTGTACGCCTACGGGCTGGAAGCCGCGCTCGTCTTCCGCCGCCTCGGCGGGCGCATCACCAAGCAGGACGAAGCGGTGATCGGACGCGTGGTGGCGTTCATCGCCCAGTGCTGGCACGAGCCCGACCTCGGCCTGTGGGAGATGCGCGGCGCGCCGCGCCACTTCGTGCATTCCAAGGCGAGCTGCTGGGTGGTGGTCGACCGCGCCATCCGGTTGTGCGGCGCGCAGCCCGGCTGGATCGAGCTGCGCGATCGCATGGCAAAGGAGCTGCTCGCGCGCGGCCGCGCGCCGCAGGGCCACTTCGTGCAGGCC
>DATLGR010000040.1:0-2333 GCA_035540415.1 Burkholderiales bacterium
GCGCTTGAGCGCCGGGTCGAGCACCGGAAAGCACAGCTCGATGCGGCGGAAGAAATTGCGGTCCATCCAGTCCGCGCTCGCGAGGAACACGTCCTCGGCGCCGCCGTTGGCGAAGTAGAACACGCGCGAATGCTCGAGGAAACGCCCCACGATCGAGCGCACGCGGATGTTCTCGGAAAGCCCCGCGATGCCGGGCTTGAGGGCGCATACGCCGCGCACGATGAGGTCGATCTTCACCCCGGCGCCGGAGGCGAGATAGAGCTCCTCGATGATCTGGGGCTCGAGCAGCGCGTTCATCTTGGCGATGATGCGGCCTTCGCGCCCCTCGGTGGCGTGGCGCGCCTCGTTGCGGATCGCGGCCACGATGCGCTTGTGCAGCGTGAACGGGGACTGCCACAGGTGCTTCATGCGGCCGGCGCGGCCCAGGCCGGTCAGCTGCTTGAACACCTCGTTCACGTCGGCGCACAGCTCCTCGTTCGCGGACATGAGGCCGAAGTCCGTGTACAGGCGCGCCGTGCGCGGATGGTAGTTGCCGGTGGCGAGATGCACGTAGCGGCGCAGGCTCTTGCCCTCGGGGCCGTCCTCGCGGCGCACCACCAGCGCCATCTTGGCGTGCGTCTTGTGCCCGACCACGCCGTAGATGACGTGCGCGCCCACCTCCTCCAGGCGCGCGGCCCAGTTGAGGTTCGTCTCCTCGTCGAAGCGCGCCATCAGCTCCACCACCACGGTGACCTCCTTGCCCTTGCGGGCGGCGTCCACCAGGATCTCCATCAGCTCCGAGTCGGTGCCCGTGCGATAGACCGTCTGCTTGATCGCGATGACGCTCGGGTCGTCGGCCGTGGTGCGGATGAATTCGAGCACCGGCAGGAACGACTGGAACGGGTGGTGCAGGAGGATGTCGTGCTTTTTGAGCGCCTCGAAGAGCTCGCCCGCGCCGACCCCGGCCGGCAGTCCGGGCTGGAAGGACGGATACTTGAGCGCGGGCTTGTCGACCTGGTCGGGGACTTCGCGCAGCCGGTAGAGGTTCACCGGACCGTCGACGCGGTACAGGTCCTCGTCGTGGAGCGAGAACTGCTGCAGCAGGAAGTCCACCATGTGCTGCGAGCAGTTGTCGGCGACCTCCAGGCGCACCGCGTCGCCGAAGTGCCGGTGCAGGAGCTCTCCCTGCAGCGCGGTGTGCAGGTTCTTGATCTCCTCCTCGTCCACGAAGAGGTCGGAGTTGCGCGTCACCCGGAACTGGTAGCAGCCCTTCACGTTCATGCCGGCGAAGAGCTCTCCCACGTGCGCGTGCAGAATGGACGACAGGAACACGAACGCGTACTCGGCGCCGGCGAGCGGCGCCGGCAGCCGGATCACGCGCGGCAGGGCGCGCGGGGCCTGCACGATGGCGGCGCCCGAGCTGCGGCCGAAGGCGTCGCGTCCCTCCAGCTCGACGGCGAAGTTGAGGCTCTTGTTGAACACGCGCGGAAAGGGGTGCGCCGGGTCAAGGCCGATGGGGGTCAGCACCGGAAGCAGCTCGCGGAAGAAGTAGTCGCGGATCCACTGCCGCTGGGCCGCGGTCCACTCCTC
The DNA here is from genome assembly GCA_035540415.1 of Burkholderiales bacterium. Classification (GTDB taxonomy): domain Bacteria; phylum Pseudomonadota; class Gammaproteobacteria; order Burkholderiales; family SG8-39; genus SCGC-AG-212-J23. Next base: position 1,570 of record DATLGR010000040.1, read on the forward strand.
GCGCCGTGGAAACACGATGCCTTCGCGCGCCAGCGCCGGCAGCACCACCTCGTTCAGCAGCCGGTACTGCTCCGCCACCAGCGCGTGGACCTCCGCGCACACCGCCTGGATGACCTCGGCGGGCGGCCGCCCGTCGGGGCCCGGCTCCGGCAGCCCGAGGCGGACCTGCTCCTTCAGCCCGGCGACGCGGATCTCGAAGAACTCGTCGAGGTTCGATGACACGATGGTGATGAAGCGCAGCCGCTCGAGCAGCGGTACCGCCTCGTCGGCGGCCTGCGCGAGCACGCGCCGCTGGAAGGCGAGGATGCCGAGCTCGCGGTTGAGGAACTGCGTCGGCGGGGGCAGGCGGCGATTCACGGGAACGATTTCGATTCTAGCGGTTCCGTGCTACCGTCGGCCGGCATGCCGCGCCACGACACTCTGGCCGCCGTCGATCTGGGTTCCAACAGCTTCCACCTGGAGATCGGCCGCGTGGTCGACGGCCAGATCTATCCGCTGGACGCGGTGCGCGAGGTCGTGCGCCTGGGCGCGGGACTGTCGGGCGACAAGCGCATCGACCGCGCCACTCAGGCGCGCGCGCTCGAATCCCTCGGCAAGCTGGGCGAGCGGCTGCGCGGCTTCCCGCGGCAGGCGGTGCGCGCGGTGGGCACCAACGCGTTGCGCGTGGCGAAGAACGCTTCGCCGTTCCTGCGCGAGGCGCGCCAGGCGCTCGGCTTTCCGATCGAGGTCATCTCCGGCCGCGAGGAGGCGCGCCTCATCTACCT
>DATLGR010000041.1:0-3824 GCA_035540415.1 Burkholderiales bacterium
GTGTGGTTCGACCTCTTCGGCGCCGCCGCCGGCGCGGCCGCCGGGCAGGCGCTGGGCGCGCTGGGCGCCGCCGCCATCGTCTGGGGCGCGCTCGCCGCGCTGCGCCAGCGCCGGCTCAAGATGCTGGTCGCCTATTCCACGGTGGCGCAGGTGGGCTATTTCTTCCTGCTCTTTCCCATGGCGAGCGCCGCCGCGCCCGATGCGGCGCTCGCCGCCTGGACCGGCGGCACGCTCTACGCCGTGTCGCACGCGTTTGCCAAGGCCGGGATGTTCCTCGCCGCGGGCGCCATCGTGCACGCCTGGGGCGAGGACGACATCGACCACCTCGAGGGCACGAGCGCGCGCCTGCCGTGGAGCCTGTTCGCCTTCTCCCTCGCCGGGGTGACGCTGATGGGCCTGCCGCCGAGCGGCGGCTTCATCGGCAAGTGGATGCTGCTGCGCGCCGCCTTCGACCTCGGCCAGTGGTGGTGGGCGGTGGTGATCCTCGCCGGCGGAGTGCTCACCGCGGTGTACGTGTTCCGCGTGCTGCGCTCGGCGTTCGTGCCGCCGCTGCCGGGGCGCGAGCTGCATCCGGTGCCGCGCGCGATGCAGCTCACCGCGTTCGCGCTCGCCGCGGCGAGCGTGCTCCTGGGGCTTCTCGCCGCGGGCCCGGCCCGCCTGCTGGCCGGCGCATGAGCTGGAACGAGGCCGCGCCGCTCGCCGTGCTCGCCACCTCGCTCGCCGCGGGCGTGGCGATTTTCTTCGTCGCCGAGGAGCGGCAGCGGCTGCGCACCGCGCTCAACCTCGCGGCCGCGCTCGCGAAGCTGCTGCTCGTGGTGGTGATGCTCTTCGGCGTCTGGCTCGGGGTCGAGTACGAGCTGCGCTACGAGCTCGCCCCCGGCGTGGACTTCCTGCTGCGCAGCGACTCGCTGTCGATGCTGTTCGTCACGCTCTCGGCGCTGCTGTGGCTTTGCACCACCGTGTACGCCATCGGCTACCTCGAAGGCTCGCCGCACCGCAGCCGCTTCTTCGGCTTCTTCAGCCTGTGCGTCGCCTCCACGGTCGGCATCGCTTTCGCGGGCAACCTCATCACCTTCGTGCTCTTCTACGAGATGCTGACGCTGTCCACCTACCCGCTCGTGGTCCACCGCGGCACCGAGAAGGCGCTGCGCGCCGGGTCCATCTACCTCGCCTACACCCTGGGCGGCGGCGCGCTGCTGCTCGCGGGCACCGCCTGGCTGTACGGCCTGCTCGGCACGGTCGACTTCGCCTACGGCGGGGTGGCGGCGCGGCTCGGGCCCGAGCAGCACGGCGCCCTGCTCGCGATCTTCGCGCTGCTCGTCGCCGGCCTGGGCGTCAAGGCGGGCGTGGTGCCGCTGCACACCTGGCTGCCCATCGCGATGGTGGCGCCGGCGCCGGTGAGCGCGCTGCTGCACGCGGTGGCCGTGGTCAAGGCGGGCGCCTTCGGCATCGTGCGCGTGGTCTACGACGTCTACGGCATCGAGTTCGCCGAGAGCCTGGGCCTGCTCGCGCCGCTCGGCGCGCTCGCCGCGTTCACCATCCTGTACGGATCGGTGCGCGCCCTGCAGCAGACCGAGCTGAAGCGCCGCCTCGCCTACTCCACCGTGAGCCAGGTGTCCTACATCGTGCTGGGCGCGTGCCTGTTCGGCCCCCTGGGCACCATCGGCGGCGCGGTGCACCTCGTGCACCAGGGGATCATGAAGATCACGCTCTTCTTCTGCGCGGGCAACATTGCCGAGACGCTCGGCCTGCACCGCATCGACCAGCTCGACGGCGTGGGCCGGCGCATGCCCTGGACCCTGGCGGCGTTCAGCGTGGCCGCGCTCGGCATGATCGGGCTGCCGCCGTTCGCCGGCTTCGTCACCAAGTGGTACCTCGGCATCGGCGCCGCGGCCGCCGGCATGCACTGGGCGATCGCGGTGCTGCTCGCGAGCAGCCTGCTCAACGCCGCGTACTTCCTGCCGATCCTCTACCGCGCCTGGTTCCTGCCGCCCTCGGCGCCGTGGCAGGAGCACATCCCGGCCGGGCGCTTCGAGACCGACTGGCGGCTGCTCGCGCCGCCGCTCGTCACCGCGGCCTTCGCCATCGGCGCCGGCGTGCTGGCGGCGGCGCCGTTCAGCCCGCTCACCTGGGCGACGCTCTTCGCCGCGCGGGAGTACCTGCAATGACGCTCGAGGCGCCGTGGCTGCTGCTGGGCATGCGCTTCGGGCTCGACGGGACGACGCGCGTGTTCCTCGCCCTGACCGTCGTGCTGTGGCTGGTTGCCGCGGTGTATGCGTACGGCTACGTGCGCGAGCGCCGGGGACATTTCGCCGCGTTCTTCGCCGCCACCTTCGCCGGCAACCTCGGCCTTGTCCTCGCGGCGGACGCGGCGAGCTTCTACCTCTTCTTCTCGCTCATGACCTTCGCCGGCTACGGGCTGGTCGTGCACCAGCGCGACGAGCCCGCGCGGCGCGCCGCGCGCATCTACCTCGTGCTCGCGGTCATCGGCGAAGCGCTGCTGCTCGGCGGCCTGATCCTCGCGGGCAGCGCCGCGCAGAGCCTCGAGCCCGCCGCGCTGCGCGCCGCGGTGGCGGCCGATGCGCGCCGCGACCTCATCGTGCTCCTGCTCTTCGCGGGCTTCGGCGTCAAGGCCGGCGCGCTCGGGCTGCATGTGTGGCTGCCGCTCGCGCATCCGGTCGCGCCCACGCCGGCGAGCGCGGTGCTTTCGGGGGCCATGATCAAGGCCGGGGTGCTCGGCTGGCTGCAGTTCCTGCCGCTCGGAGAGGCGGCGCTGCCGGGCTGGGGCGCGGGCATCGCCGCCCTGGGCATCGCCGGCGCCTTCTACGCCGCGGCCGTGGGCGTGGCGCAGGACGACCCGAAGACGGTGCTCGCCTATTCGAGCGTCAGCCAGATGGGCTTCATGATGACCGCGCTCGGCGCCGGGCTCGCGGTGCCCGCGGCGGCGCCCGGCGCCGCGGCGGCGGCCGCCTACTACGCGCTGCACCACGGCCTTGCGAAGGGCGCGCTCTTCCTCGGCGTGGGCATCGCGCCGCGCGGGCCGCTCGGCCTGCTGCTGCTCGGCCTGCCGGCGCTTGCGCTCGCCGGCATGCCCTTCACGAGCGGCGCCGCGGCCAAGCACGCGATGAAGGACATCCTGGGCGACTGGCCGGCGGCGGCGACGCTGCTCTCGTTCGCCGCGGTCGGCACGACGCTGCTCATGGCGCGCTTCCTCGTGCTGATGGCCCGCGCCGAGGCGCACGCCTCGCGCCTCGCCACGGCGGCCTGGGTCGCAGCGGTGGCGGTGTCGCTCGCCGCGGCGAGCCTTGCCACCATGCCCGGCTTTTCATTCGCCGACGTGTGGCCGGTGCTCGCGGGCGCCGGCATCGCCGCCGCCTTCGCCGCCGCCGGCGGGCGGCTGCGCCGCCTGCGCGTGCCCGCGGGCGATCTCGTCGTGCCGCTCGCCGCCGGCGCGCGGCTCGGCTTGCGCGCGCTCGAGCAGGCCGCCGAAGGGCTCGGCACCGGCGCGCAGCGAGCCTTCGCGTGGACGGCGCACCGATGGCATCGCCTCGTCGAGCGCAGCACCGCCGCCTCGCAGGCGGGCGAGCGCCGCCTGCGCGCGGCCGGGCCCGCGGCCGCGCTGCTCGTCATCGCCCTGCTTCTCCTAAGCGGGTGGTGAGCGGCGCTCGCGGGACGTTACGGGTCATGGCGCGAGCTCACCACGGTGTCGAAGCGGATGCGCGCCACCTCGCGCCCCACCTCCGCCGCGGCGCGGCGCAGGTAGCGCGACTCGGTCATGGACCAGACGAGGCGCGCGTCGAGCTCGGCCTGCGCGGCGTAGCGGC
>DATLGR010000042.1:0-3810 GCA_035540415.1 Burkholderiales bacterium
CGACAACGGGAAACCGATCTCCGAGACGCGCGCGCTGGTGGCGAGCGCGGCCGGGACCTTCCAGTTCTACGCCGCCGCCTGCGAGACGCTGGAGGAAACGCTCACGCCGCCGCGCGGCGACTACCTCACCATGAGCGTGCATGAGCCGCTCGGCGTGGTCGCCGCGATCACGCCGTGGAATTCGCCCATCGCGAGCGAGGCGCAGAAGCTCGCCCCGGCGCTCGCCGGGGGCAACGCCGTGATCGTCAAGCCCGCCGAGGTGACGCCGCTGCTCGCGCTCGAGCTCGGCCGGATCTGCGAGGAAGCGGGCGTGCCCCGGGGCGTGGTCAGCGTGCTGCCGGGCAAGGGCTCCATCGTGGGCGACGCGCTGGTGAAGCATCCGCTGGTGCGCAAGGTCTCCTTCACCGGCGGCACCGCCACCGGGCGGCACATCGCTCGCATCGCCGCCGACAAGCTGATGCCCGTGACCCTCGAGCTCGGCGGCAAGTCCCCCACCGTCGTGTTCGACGACGCCGAGCTCGCGCACGCGGTCAACGGCGTGCTCTTCGGCATCTTCAGCTCCTCGGGCGAGTCGTGCATCGCCGGCTCGCGCCTCTTCGTGCAGCGCGGTGTCCGCGAGGCGTTTCTTGCGGCGCTGCTCGAGAAGACCCGCCAGCTTCGCGTCGGCGACCCGCAGGACCCGGCGACGCAGATGGGCCCGCTCATCACGCGCGAGCATCGCGAGTCCATCGAGCGCTACGTGAAGCTCGGCCTGGAGGAAGGCGGGCGGCTCCTCGCCGGCGGCGAGCGCCCGCGCGGCGGGCTCTACGACAAGGGCTGGTTCTACCCGCCGACCGTCATCGCCGGGCTGGAGAACCGCGCGCGCATGTGCCAGGAGGAGATCTTCGGCCCGGTGCTCGCGGTGCTCGACTTCGAGGACGAGGAAGACCTGCTCGCGCAGGCGAACGACACCGTGTTCGGCCTTGCCGCCGGGATCTGGACGCGCGACTACAAGCGCGCCTGGCGCCTCGCGCGGCGCCTGGAGGCGGGCACGGTCTGGATCAACACCTACAAGCTCTTTTCCATCTCGACGCCGTTTGCCGGGGCGAAGCAAAGCGGCATCGGAGTCGAGAAGGGGCGCCTGGGCATCCAGCAGTACCAGCAGCAGAAGAGCCTCTACTGGGGCCTCAACGACCGGCCGCTGCCCTGGGCCGACTGAACCGATGGACATCCCGATGAGCGAGATCCTTCTCACCATTTTCCTCAAGCACGACCAGTCGCAGAACATCGACGAGATCCAGGGCACGCTCGCCGAGCGCCAGTGGTGGGAGCGCTTTCCGCCCGAGGGCGTGACGGTGGAGTCCTGGACCGTCGCGATGGGCCTGGGGCAGATCGTCACGCTGCGCCTGCCGCCCGAAAAGCTGCAGGCGGTGAACATCGAGATCGAGCGCTCCGCCTGGGGCGTATTCGAGACCGAGATGTACGTGTCCTACGACTTCGTGCCTGTGCGCGAGCGCATCAAGGCGAGGGTCCGGAACGCATGAGCTTCTTCCCCGACGAATCGCGGCTGCCGCCGCCGTACCGGGAGCCGCGCCAGGCGCAGCGGCGCCCACCCACCGACTACGAGAACCTCCTGGGCGATGCGCTGGAGGCGGCGTTCGCGGCCGGCGCCTGGGAGCTCGAGGCGCTCGTCGCGCGGCTCAACGCCGACGGCATCCGCACCCCCGAGGGCCGCGCATGGACCGCGCCGGAGCTCGACGCCATCCTCCAGGCGCTGGAAAGGGCGATGTGATGACCGACGACGTCGAGACGCTGCTGCGCATCGGGCTTCGCAACCGCTGGCATCCGCTGTGCCCGAGCGCCTTCGTGAAGGACCGGCCGCTTTCGCTCTACCGCCTGGGCTTGAAGCTCGTGCTCTGGCGCGAGCCCGACGGCACGCTGCACGTGCAGGACGACCACTGCCCGCACCGCGGCGCGCCGCTATCGCTTGCGCGCCACCTGGGCGATCGCCTCGCGTGCGTGTACCACGGCGTCGAGATCGGCGGCGACGGCAGGGTGCTGTCGGTGCCGGGCAGCCCCGGCTGCCGGCTCGAAGGGCAGATGGCGGTGAAGACCTATCCCTCGCGCGAGGTCGCGGGCGCCGTGTTCGCCTACGTCGGCGATGCGCTGCACCCGGAGCCCGTGCCGTTCGAGCCGCCCCCGCAGCTCGCCGGCGCGGACTACGAGCGCTTCCTCTGCTACACCGAGTGGCGCACGCCCTACCGCTACATGATCGACAACAATCTCGATCCGATGCACGGCACGTTCCTGCACAAGCAATCGCACTCGATGGCGATCGGCGACACCAAGGCGGCCTTCCGCGTGAGGACCACGGACCACGGCTTCGTCTTCGAGAAGCAGACCCAGCGCGACGTGAACTTCGACTGGAGCGAGTGGTGCGACCGCGGCGCGCTCTATGCGCGCCTGGAGATCCCTTATCCCAAGCATGTGGGCCCGGGCGGCAACTTCGGCATCATCTTCATGACCACGCCGATCACCGACCGCGTCAACGCCAATTTCTTCTGGCGCAACCGCAGGGTGCAGGGCTGGCAGCGCACCGTGTGGAAGTTCCTCTATCGCAACCGGCTCGAGGCGCGCCACTGGGCGGTGCTCGAGCAGGACCGGCAGCTCGCCGAGCACCTGGAGCCCGACGCCAACCAGCGCGAGTTCCTCTACGACCACGACGTGGGCGTGGCGCGCGTGCGCCGCTGGATGCGCGACGAGGCCGCGGCGCAGCTCGCCGCCCTCGCCGCCGCCGGAGCCCCGAAACCCTGGGAAAGGAGACCCTCATGACCCTCAGGAAAATCACCACCCCCGCCGTGCCCGAGCCCGCGGGCGGCATCTACACCAACTGCTTCGTGCTCGACGGACAGGTGTTCATGTCCGGCCAGGTCGCCACGGGCGACGGCATGGAGGCGCAGGCGCGCGCGGTGTTCACGCGGATCAAGAACCTGCTCGAGGCCGCCGGCGGCGGCCTGAGCGACGTCGTGAAGATGACCGTGTACGTGACCGACATGGGCAAGCGCGCCGAGTTCGGCAAGGTGCGCGCCGAGTTCTTTCCCGGCGACAAGCCCTGCTCGACGCTGGTGCAGGTGAGCGCGCTCGCCAACCCCGACTACCTGGTGGAAGTGGACGTCACGGCGGTGCTCGGCGCGGGGCGGCGATGATCACCGGCATCGACGCGATCACCTACGGCGTGGAGGACGTCGAGCGCTGCCGGCGCTTCTTCGCCGACTGGGGCCTGAAGGAGGTGCGCCCGGGCGATTTCGAGACGCTCAATGGCTGCGAGGTGAAGATCCGTCCGCGCGACGATGCCGCGCTGCCGCCCGCGATGGAGGCCGGCTCCACGCTGCGCGAGGTGGTGTGGGCGAGCGAGGCCGACCTGCCCGCCATGACGGACCCGAACGGAATGGCGCTGCGCTTTCGCCGCTCGCGCAAGCGGGCGCTGGAAGTCAAGGGCGTGCCGGCGAACGTGTGGGGCGAGGCCGCGCGCATCGATCGCCCGGCGCCGTTCTATCCGCGCGCCGAGCCGGTGGAGGTCGGCCACCTCGTGCTCTTCACCGATCGGCTGGCGGACATGGAGCGCTTCTACGTCGAGCGCCTGGGCTTCATCGTCTCGGACCGCTATCCCGGGCGCGGCCTCTTCCTGCGCTGCACGCCCGAGGGCGGGCACCACGATCTCTTCCTCCTGCAGACGCCGGCCTCCAAGCCGGGCGTCAACCACGTCGCCTTCGCCGTGCGCGACCTGTACGAGGTGTTCGGCGGCGGCCTGCACATCAGCCGCTGCGGCTG
>DATLGR010000043.1:0-2473 GCA_035540415.1 Burkholderiales bacterium
CGGGCTGCAGCATGGCCCAGGGGTCGACGGCGACGACGGCCGCGCACGCGAGCAGCCAGACGTGCGGCCATGGCCAGTGGCGCCCGCGCAAGCGCAGCGCCACCACCGCCGCCAGCATCCAAACCGTGCGCTGCGCCGGCACGCCCCAGCCCGCGAACACGGCGTAGGCACCGGCCAGCACGAGCCCGCCGGCCAGCGCCGCATGCTGCGCCGGCCACGCGAGGCAAAGGCGCGCGCTGCGGCGCCACAGCGTCCCGACGACCCAGGCGGCGGCCCACGCGAACATCGTGACGTGCAGGCCGGAGATGCTCATGAGGTGTGCCACGCCGGTGGCACGGAACACGTCCCAGTCGCCGCGCTCGATCGCGTTCTGGTCCCCGGTGACGAGCGCCGCCAGCACGCCCGCCGCGCGCGGCTCGGCGACGCGGCGGAACACGGCGTCGCGCACCCATTGCCGGGCCCGCTCGACCGGATGGCGCCACGTGGATGCGAGACGTTGCGGCGCGGGGTCGCGCGCGCCCGTGCGCACATAGCCGGTCGCCTGCACGCCTTGCTCCCACAGCCACAGCTCGTAGTCGAAGCCGTGCGGGTTCGCGTTGCCGTGGGGCGCCTTCAGGCGCACGGTGAGGCGCCAGCGATCGCCGGGGCGCAGGAGCGGCACCCCGCCGCGCGCGCGGGCCTCGTCCTCCTCATCTGGGGCGATGGCTCCATACCAGCCCAGGAGGATGCGCGGCGGCAGGCGCACCGCCTCGCCCGCGAGCGTGGCCGATTCGACGTCGAACCGGAAACGCAGGCCGGCTTCGCCGCGCTGGGGCATGGCGGCGACGACGCCGGTGACGGCGATGTTGCGCCCTTCGAGCGCGGGCGCGAGGGCTCGCGACTGGAAGTGGGTGGCGCGCAGGCCGGTGAGTGCGAAGGCGACCAGAGACAGGATGGCAAAGAGGCGCAGCGCCCCCGCCCCGGCCCTCCGCCACAGGGGGAGGAGCAAGGACGCGAGGCCGATGGCCGCGTACGACCACCACGGCCAGAGCGCCGGCTGCTGCAACTGCGCCGCCGTGCCGGCCAGTACACCGAGCAGGGCCGGCGCGATCCACCTTGCGTGCATCCAGGCGCAACGGCCGAGCGCCTCGCCAAGCGGACAGTGGCGAACGCTTCTGCGAATTCCTTCGCACGCACGGGCCGCGGGCCCCGGACTTGCTAGACGTTGGACCTGCGCCGCGCGGTCCGAGGATCGCGGGCGCCGCGATATCCACCGCGCCTGTGGATAAACCTGTTGGAAGGTGCCTGCGCCCCGCCGCGACCCGAGCAGCCACGCGGGTTTGGCTGCGTTGCACGCGAAACGGGCAACGCGCGTTGCGATGTTGCAGCGGGACTTGACAAGCCCGCGGGAAATCAACTCACTGGCGCGCCAGCGGCAGCCGCACCGCCGCATCCAGCCCCTCGACCACGCCCTGGCGCACGCGGTTGCGCAGCGTGATCGCGCCGCCCAGCGCCTGCACGATCTCGTGCGCGATCGTCAGGCCCAGGCCCGTGCCCCGGCGCGGGTCGCCGGGCGAGAACGGCTGGAACAGGCGCGCCTGCATCTCCGGCGCGAGGCCCGGGCCGGAGTCGGCCACGGTCAGCACCGCATGATCGCCGTCGCGCGCGACCTCAACCCGCAAGAACCCCTTCTCCGGCACGTGCCGGATCGCGTTGTGCAGCAGGTTGCGCGCGAGCTCGCGCAGCATCCACGGGTTGGCGAGCACGGTGCCGGGCTGCGTCTGGATCTCGAAGTCGATGTCCTTCTCCGCGACCAGCGGCGCGAGGTCCAGCGCGATCGCCCTCACCTCCTCCGCGAAGTCGCACAGCTGCGCCGCCGGCTGGTTGCGCAGCTGCTCGATCTTGGCCAGCGACAGCATCTGGTTGGCCAGCGCCGTCGCCCGATCGACCGTGGCGTTGATTTCGGTGAGCGCCTGGCGCGGCTCCACGTCGCCGCGCAGCGCCGATTGCACCTGCGTCTTGAGCACCGCCAGCGGCGTGCGCAGCTGGTGCGCGGTGTCGCGCACGAAGCGCTTCTGGTTGTCGAGCAGGTGCGCCAGGCGCTGCATCACGTGGTTGGTGGCCTCGATGAGCGGCACCAGCTCGCGCGGCTCGTCGTCCACGCGCAGCGGCCGCAGGTCGTTCTCCGCGCGCGCTTCGAGTTCCTGGCTCAGGCGCCGCACCGGGCGCGTGGTGACCTGCACCACGGCCACGACCACCAGCGTGACCACGGCGACCAGCAGCGCCTGCCGCGACAGGACGTGCAGCAGCAGTTCGCGCGCGAGCGACTCGCGCAGCTCCAGGCTTTCGGCGACCTGCACCACCGCCATGCCGCGGCCGGCGGCGCTGGACACCGGCTGCATCAGCACGGCGGCGCGCACCGGCCGGCCGTCGAACACGTCGTCGTAGAAGTGCACGAGCGCCGCGTAGCGTGCGTGCCCCGGCAGCTCGCCGC
>DATLGR010000044.1:0-4859 GCA_035540415.1 Burkholderiales bacterium
TCAACGACTTCATGGGGCTCCCCTCCCTCTATTTGCCGGTGAATACGGGCTTGCGTTTCTCCATGAACGCCCGGCGGCCCTCGGCGTAGTCCGCGCTTTCGAAGCATTCGCGGACCCACCCCCTGGCCTGCTCGGGATCGAACGAGCGCGGCGCACGCACGAGCTCGCGGATGATGCGCTTGGCCGTGCGCTGGGTCAGCGGCGCGTTGGCGGCGATCTCCCCGGCAAGCGTGCGCGTGAATGCTTCGAGCTCGGCCACCGGCACGACGTGGTGAACGAGCCCCATCGCCTTCGCCTCGCTTGCGGGATATTGCCGGCCGGTGATCAGCATCTCGCGGGCCCAGGCCGCGCCGACGACGTCAACCAGGTTCTTGGTCGACGAGGCCCGGTAGCCTAGCCCCACCTTGGCCGCGGGGATGCCCAGGCGCGCATCCTCGGCGGCGATGCGCAGGTCGCACACGTTGGCAATGTTGACCCCGGCGCCCAGGCAATAGCCGCGGATCATGGCGATGGTGGGCTTGTCGAACTCCTGCAGCCGCGCCTGCGCGCCCTCGGCGAGCTCCTCGTAGCGCTGCACGGCCTCGGCGCCCGCGCGCTGGCTTTCGAATTGCGAGATGTCGGCGCCCGAGACGAAGGCGCGCTCGCCGGCGCCGGCCAGGACCAAGAGCCGCACCTCCGGATCGGCGTCGAAGCGCTCGAGGATACCGGGCATCGCCTGCCACATCGCCAGCGACACCGCATTGCGGCGCGCCGGGTTGTCGAAGATCAGCCAGCCGATGGCGCCGTCCTTGCGCGCCTCGAGGCGCCCTTCGCCGCTCATATGACCCCTCGCTCGCGCATCCCGCGCACGTCGGCCTCCGTGTAGCCCAGCTCGGCGAGGATCTCGGCGGTGTGCTCGCCCAGCTCGGGTGCCGCCGCAGCGAGCGCCGAGGGCGTGCGGGAAAGCTTGACCGCCTGGTTGACGAGCTTCAAGCGCCCGAGCTTGGGATGGCGAACCTCGGCGGCCGCCTCCAGGTGGCGCACCTGCGGGTCGGCGAATACCTGGTCGACGCGGTAGATCGGCCCGCAGGGAACCCCCGCGGCGTTAAGCGCGGCGACCCAATGGGCGGTGCTCGCGCGCGAGAACTCGCGGTTGAGCACCGAGTTCAGCTCCGCGCGGTTGGCCGAGCGCCGCTCGTTATCGGCGAATTGGGGCGCGGCCGCGAGATCGTCGCGGCCGATTGCCGAGCAAAGCCGCCGCCACATGCCTTCGCCGGAGGCGCCCACGTTGAGATGACCGTCGGCCGTGGTGTAGGCCGAAGTGGGCATGCTGGTGGGGTGATCGTTGCCGACCTGGTCGGGAACTTCCCCTTTCACGAGGTAGCGCGCCGCCTGGAAGTCGAGCAGCGCAATGCCCGATTGCAGCAGCGAGCTCTGCACCCATTGGCCGCGACCGGAGACCTCGCGCTCGAGCAGCGCCGTCATCACGCCCAGGGCGGCGAAGAGCCCGGCCGCGATGTCCGCGATGGCCGCGCCGGTGCGCATCGGCCCCTCCCCCGGGCGGCCGGTGACCGACATCAAGCCGCTCATGCCCTGCGCGATCTGGTCGAATCCCGGCCGCTCGCGATACGGGCCGTCCTGGCCAAAGCCGGAGATGCTGGCGAGCACGATACGCGGGTTGAGCGCGGCGAGCGATTCGTAGTCGATTCCCAGGCGGTGCTTGACGTCCGGGCGGTAGTTCTCGACCACTACGTCGGCGGATTTCGCCAGCCGCGCGAAGACCTCCCGTGCTTCCGCGAGCTTGAGGTTGAGCGTCATCGCCCGCTTGTTGCGATGCAGGTTCTGCATGTCGGGCCCATGCCGCGGCCCCCCCATGTTGTCGTTCGGATCGACGCCGGGCGGGGACTCGATCTTGATCACGTCCGCGCCGAAGTCGGCGAGCTGCTTCACGCAGGTCGGACCGGCACGGACCCGGGAGAGGTCCAGAACGCGAAAGCGGGCGAGGGCGGAGGAGCCGGCGATGCGGGGCATGGGGCGTGAATTCTACGGGGCGCGCGGCGCGCTCAAAACTGGTAGCGGCGCAGGCCGCCGTCGACCGGAATGACCGCGCCGGTGATATAGCGCGCGAGCGGCGAGGCGAGGAAACAGGCGAGGTGCGCGACGTCCTCGGGCCGGCCGTACTCGCCCACCGGAATGTCGTGCTCGCTCTCGCGCTGGCGGACCTCGGGCGGATAGTTGCGCAGGATCTGCTCGGTAAGGATGCGCCCCGGCGGAATGGAGTTCACCGTGATCCCGTGGCGGCCGACGACGCGCGAAAGGCCCTTCGCCCAGGAATGAATCGCCGCCTTGGCCGGGAAGGCGCCGTTCAGCCCCTCCGGCTCGGACTTGCCGGTGATGTTGATGATGCGGCCCCACCGCCTCGCCATCATCGAGGGCAGCAGCCGGTGCGTGAGCTGGCGCGGGCGCACGAAGTTGAGCGTGAGCGCCTCGTCCCAGTGCTCGTCGCCCGATTCGAGCGTGAAGCGGCGCGTGCCGCCGGCATTGTTGACCAGGATATCCACCGCGCCCAGGCCGGCGAGCGCGGCCCGCGCGATCGTATCGGCGGCGTTGGAGGCGAGCAGGTCGCCCTGCACGATGACGAGCTTCGCGCCGAGCTCCTCCTGAAGCGCCTCGAGCAGCGCACCGCGCCGCGCGCACACCGCAAGGCGCACGCCCTCGCGCGCGAGGGCCAGCGCGATGGCCCGGCCGATCCCGGTGCTCGCGCCGGTGACGAGCGCGGTGCGGCCGGCGAGCTCGAGGTTCAGGCAACGTCCTCCGTGGTGGTGCGACGGAGCTCGCGCCGCTGCGACAGGTCGAAGCGCCGGCCGCGGTGCAGCGTGCACCGGTTGTCCCACATGACGAGATCCCCGGTGCGCCAGCGGTGGCGGTAGATGAATTCCCGCTGGGTCGCGTGCTCGAGAAGCTCGGCGAGCAGCATTCGCCCCTCCGCCAGCGTGCGGCCGACGACGTGGGTGGCGTGCGCGCCGACCCAGAGCACCTTGCGCCCGGACCCCGGGTGGATGCGCACGAGCGGCCATTCCACCGGGGGCAGGACTTCGCGCTGCGCCTCGGAAACGCTCGAGTCCCCCAGCCAGAGGCGTGTATGGAACGCCGAGTGCTGCGCGCGCAATGGCTCGATCTCGCGCTTCAGGTCCTCGGGGAGCGCCTCGTACGCCGCGCGCAGATCGCAGAACTCGGTGTCCCCTCCCTGCGCGGGCACCACGACTGCGCTCAGCATGGAATAGCGCGCCGCCGGCTTCTGGAACGAGCTGTCGCTATGCCAGAGCTGGTTCGCAAGGGTGCTGACGATGCGCGCGTGCTCGCGCGGCGCAACCTCCCCCTCCAGGGTGACGTTGGAAATGTCGATCAGCGCTTCGTGGCCCAGACGGTGCGGGCCGCGGCGCGCCTTGAGCAGCCCGAGGTCGAGGGGGCCGAACTGGCGCGCGAGCGCCACCTGCTCGTCCTGGCCGAGCGGCTGATTGCGCCACACCAGCACGGCGTGCCGGTCGAGCGCCTCCACCAGGCCGGCCAACGCCCGCGGGGGTAGAGGCCGGCGAAGGTCAAGCCCCGAGGCCTCGGCTGCGAACAGCGGGTGCAAAGGCTGCACTTGCATGGGTGCCATGCTACCCGAGGTGCCCAGGCACGTTGTTTGCGGCGGTACCCCTGCTGGCAACGCCAGAAGCAATGCGTGATTCATTTACCGAGGAGAACCGAATGAAATTGAAAACCCTGACTGCTGTTGCGGTCGCCGGCGCCTTCGCGCTGCCCTTCGCGGCGCAGGCCGCGGATACCGATCGCCTCATTCTCGCCCAGGCGGGCGGGCCTGCCGGCGCAAGCGCCGTAGGCACGGCTCCGACGGGCGGCAAGCCGAGCCCGAAGACGGCAGGGGAGCCGCAGGCTCCCGGCGCCGCCGCAGCGGGCGAATCGCAGCGCCCGGGGGCCGCAGCCGGCGCCACCGGCGAGCGCGTGGGCGATCGTCCCGGGGCGGCGGCGACGGGTGAAACCCGCCCCGGCGCCGCGGCCGGAACCACCGGCGCGCGCGCCGGAACGGCCGATCGGCCTCGCTTCGATGACATCGACCGCGACAAGAGCGGCACGATCAGCCGAGCGGAGTGGGATCAGTACTGGAAGCAGCGCGGCGCGGCCGCGGGAGCGACCGGGCCAGGAGCGGCGGCCGGCGAAACCCGCCCGGGCACCGTGACCACCCCGCGGGCGACGGGCGGCTCGCCCACCGGCGCCGCAGCGGGTCCCGGCAGCGCGGCTCCGCACACGGGGCCGGGCAGCGCCACGGCGACCACGCCCGACACCAGCGGCACCGGCAAGCCGCGTTAAGGTCGTAGCAGAGCGGTCCAAAGCGCCCGGGGAACCGGGCGCTTTTTATTTGCGCGCACGTCGCGCCGCCGTTGGCGAGCTTAGTGAAGCGTTCTGGCGAAAGTGCGCCCGCGCAGGTAATCGTAGGCCTGCGGCTGCTCGTAGACGAGGTCGGAAATGGCGAGCGTGATCTCGTCGTAGATCTCGCCGTACTGCTCGCCGTCGAGCTTGGGAAAGATGCCGATCTCGGTGACGAAAAGGTCCGCATCCGGGATGCGGTTGGGGTCAACGTCCTTGGGCAGGCCGGCACGGTCCTGCACCGCGAACCCGCACAGGGCCGGACAGCGTACGAACAGCGCGTTGATCTTGGCGGCGACGGCGTCGGCCAACGCCTTTTGGGCCGCGCCCGGGAGCCCTGGATGGAACTCGAACGTCTTCATGCAGTGCCTTGCCTCTCGTTGAATCCGCGTCGAGACCTTAGCCACGTGTCGCGGAATCACCAATAGGGGAATACCTGAGAGCACTACAGC
>DATLGR010000045.1:0-6966 GCA_035540415.1 Burkholderiales bacterium
CGTGACCCCCGCCTGGAAGCCGCGCGAGCTGACCCCGAGCCCGGAGACCTTCGCCGAGTGGGGCATCACCGGCGGCATCGACGGCAACACCCGCCGCCAGGCGAGCGGACCGGCCGCCGAGACCGGCACCGCCGGCCGCGCGGCGCGCGGATGAATCGATTCAACAACCCGGAGGAAGAACGATGAAGCTCCTGAAGCTCCTGGCGTGCCTCGCGGCCGTCGCGGCTGCGGCGCCGGCCGCTGCGCAGACGCAGTTCCCCAGCAAGCCCATCCGCATGGTCGTGCCCTTCCCGCCCGGCGGCACGCTCGACATCCTCGCGCGCACCGTGGGCGGCAAGCTTTCGGCCAACGTGGGCCAGCCGGTGGTCACCGAGAACCGGCCCGGCGCGCAGGGCGCCATCGGCGCCGAGGTGGTGGCGAAGGCGCCGCCCGACGGGCACATCCTGCTCATCATGTCGAACACGCTGGTGACCCTGCCCAGCCTGCGCAAGGACCTGCCGTTCCACCCCCTGCGCGACTTCACGCCGGTGATCGAGCTCGGCGCCACGCCGACCGTTCTCACGGTGCACCCCTCGTTCCCCGCGCGCAACCTGCAGGAGTTCATCAAGGCGGCGCGCGCCACCAAGGGCGGCGTGAGCTACAACTCCCCCGGCACCTCTTCGCCGCCGCACCTTGCCGGCGAGCTCTTCGCGCGCGCCGCCGACGTGCCGATGGTGCACGTGCCCTACAAGGGCACGGCGCCCGCGGTGGTGGACCTCCTGGGCGGACAGATCCCGGCGATGATGGCGCCCCTCAACGCCGTCCTGCCGCACCTGCAGGCGGGCAAGCTGCACGCCATCGTGGTGACCGACGCGCGCCGCGCCAAGGACCTGCCGAACGTGCCCACGGTGCGCGAGGCCGGCGTTCCGACCATGGCGCCGGTGTCGTCCTGGTTCGGCCTGCTCACCGCGCCCAACACGCCCGCACCGCTCGTGCAGCGCCTGAACGCCGAGATCAACAAGGTGCTGCAGGATCCCGAGGTGCGCGCGCGCCTGGAGGAGCAGACCTTCGAGCTGCGCGGCGGCACGAGCGAGGCGCTCGCGGCGCTGATGAAGGAAGAGATGGAGCGCAACGCCCGCATCGTCGCCGATGCGAAGATCACCGTGAACTGAGCCTGGGTTGAGCGCGCGGCGCCTGCAGACCGGCTCGCACTGGGGCGTCTACGACGTCACGGTCGAGCACGGCGCGATCACCGCGGTGGCGCCCCACGCGCGCGACCCGCGGCCCTCCCCGCTGGTGCACGGGCTGCCCGCCCTCGTGCGCGGCGCGGTGCGGGTGGCGCGGCCCGCGGTGCGCGCGGGCTACCTGCGCCGCGGGCCCGGCCCGGCCGCGCGCGGCGCCGAGCCGTTCGTGGAAGTGTCGTGGGAGCGCGCCCTCGCCCTCGTCGCGGAGGAGCTCGCGCGCGTGCGCGAGCGCCACGGCGACGCCGCCCTCTACGGCGGGTCCTACGGCTGGGCGAGCGCCGGGCGCCTGCATCACTCGCCCAGCCTGGTGAAGCGCTTCCTCGGCCTGGGCGGCGGCTACACCGACAAGCTCGGCAACCACAGCTTCGGCGCCGCGCTGGTGGCGATGCCGCGCATCATCGGCTCCGCCGCCGTGACCCGCATGGCGAGCGACTGGCGCGTCATCGTCGCCCACACGCGGCTCATGGTGCTCTTTGGGGGCGCGCATCCCAAGAACATGCAGATCGACTCGGGCGGCGTCACGCGCCACAGCGCGCGCGACTGGATGCGCCGCGCGCGCGATGCCGGCGTGCAGTTCGTGCTGGTGGGACCGAGCCGCGCCGATGCGGCCGAGGAGCTGGGGGCCGAGTGGCTGCCGATCCGCCCGAATACCGACACGGCGTTGATGCTCGCGCTGTGCAGCGAGCTGCTGCGCGAAGGGCTCGCCGACCGTGAATTCCTCGAGCGCCATTGCGCCGGCACGCAGCGCTTCGTGCAGACGATCGCCGGCAAGGACGCGGCCTGGGCGGCCACGATCTGCGACGTGCCGGCGCAGGCCATCCGTTCGCTCGCGCGCCGCATGGCGGCCACGCGGACGATGCTCTCGATGAGCTGGGCGGTGCAGCGCGCCGACCATGGCGAGCAGCCCTGCTGGGCGCTCGTCGCGCTCGCCGCCTTCCTCGGCCAGATCGGCCTGCCCGGGGGCGGTTTCGGCCTGGGCTACGGCGCGGTCAACGGCGTGGGCGCGCCCCTCGCCGGCGGCCTGCCGCGGCCGACGCTGCCGCTCGGCCCGAACCCGGTCAAGGCGCGCGTGCCGGTCGGCCGCGTCCTCGACATGCTGCTCGAGCCCGGCCGCAGCATCCCGTACGACGGCGGCACCCTGACCTATCCGGATATCCGCCTCGTCTACTCGTGCGGCGGCAACCCGTTCCACCACAGCGCCGACGTGAACAAGCTGGTGCGCGCCTGGCAGCGCCCGGAGACCATCGTGGTGCACGAGCCATTCTGGACGCCGGCCGCGAAGCACGCCGACATCGTGCTCCCGGCCACCACCACGCTCGAGCGCAACGACATCATGGCCGCCGAGCTCGATAACGGCTACGCGGCGATGAAGCAGGCGCTGCCCCCCGTGGGCGGCGCGCGCAACGACTTCGACATCTTCGCCGAGCTCGCCGAGCGCCTGGGCTACGGCGAGGCGTTCGCCGAAGGCCGGAGCGAGATGCAGTGGCTGCGGCACCTGTACGACGGCGCGGCTGCCCGGTGCGCGGCGATCGGCGTGGTGCTGCCCTCCTTCGACGCGTTCTGGGAGCACGGCACCCTCGAGCTGCCGCCGGGGCCGGAGCGCGTGTGGCTGGCGGAGCTGCGCGAGGGCCGGCCGCTGGGCACGCCGTCGGGAAAAATCGAGCTGTGGTCCGAGACCGTGGCGGGCTTCGGCACCGCCGACTGCCCGGGGTACGCCGCGTGGCTCGAGCCCGCCGAATGGCTGGGCGCACCGGCCGCCGCGCGCTTCCCGTTGCACCTGCTGTCCCACCAGCCGCCGCACCGGCTGCACAGCCAGCTCGACCCGGCGCCGGCGAGCCGCGCGGCCAAGGTACAGGGGCGCGAGCCGATCGCCCTGCATCCCGACGACGCCGCGGCGCGCGGCATCGCGGCAGGCGATGTCGTGGAAGTGTTCAACGACCGCGGCCGGTTCCTCGCCGGCGCGCGGCTCGACCCGGACCTGCGCCGCGGCGTGGCGCAGATCGCCACCGGGGCCTGGTACGACCCGCTCGAGCCGGGCGTGCCCGGCACGGCGGACAAGCATGGCAACCCGAACCTCGTGACCCTGGACAAGGGCACCTCGTCGCTTGCGCAGTGCACCAGCGTGCAGAGCGCGCTGGTCGAAGTGCGGCGGCTGGCGGACGCGCCCCCGCCAGTCACCGCCTTCGAGCCTCCGGCGCTGGCGCCGGACCTTCCTTCTAGTGCACGGCCAGGCGCTTGACCTGGCTTGCACGCCGCTTCTGCAGCGTGAGGTAGAGCACGCCGTCGGCGTAGCGCGCCTGCGAAGCGTTGTCGTCCACCGCTTCGGGAAGCGTGATGGTGCGGGTGAACTTGCCCACGTTGCGCTCGCGCAGCAGCCAATTGCGCTCTTCCTGCTTGCGCTCCTGGCCGGGGGTCGGCTCCTTCGACTCTCCGGCGATGCTCAGCGTGTTCTCGTACACGCTGACCTGGATCGCCTCCTTCGGGATCCCGGGCAGCTCGATGGCGAGCTCATAGGCGTTCTCGGTCTCCGCCACGTCCATCCGCGCCCCGACCCAGCCGTTCTGGCGGGCCGCCGGGCGGAAGAAGGCGGGGACCATGTCGAACACGGTGTCCCCGAAGGGGACGGCCGACTTGAACGGGTCCCAGCGGGTGAGTTCATTCATAGCATTGCCTCCTTGTGGAAAAGATGACTACCCGCACGGACATTTATGAGCGCCGCGCCTGTCTTCAAGGGGGGCGCGGAATCGCCTCCCGCGCGGGCGCGATCGTTGCTAGGGTCCGGGCATCATGAAACGGCTTACCCTCATCGCCGTCGCCACCGTAGCGGTCGGCGCCTACCAGTTCACCCAGTTCCACGGGCGGCGCCTGGGCCGGGCCGGCCGGCGGCGCCCGCGCGGTCCGGATGAGCTTCTTGCCGAGCGCGTGCGGCTCGCGATGACCGGCGCCACGTCGGTTCCCGTGGAGGTCCGCTGCCTGCGCGGCGTCGTCACGTTGCGCGGAACGGTACGCAGCAAGGCCGAGCGCGACCTGGCGCTGGCCGCCGCCCTCGCCGTGGCCGGCGTCGCCGAGGTCACCAACCTCCTCGAGACGGAGGACGCGGTACTGGCCGTCGGGACGCCGCAGAGCGGCATCGCAAGCGACGTCCAGCCCTAGTCCCCCGCGCGGTCGAGCGCGCGCACGGCGAAGCCCAGGCCGGCCGCGGTGAAGAGGGCGAGCGCGGCCGCCTCACCGAGCAGCCGCGCCGGCGCGCCCAGGCCCAGCACGCTCCAGCGCAGCAGGTCCACCTGCCACGTCATCGGGTTGGCCGAGGCGATCCAGCGGAACCAGTCCGGCATGCCGCCGAGCGGGTAGAACATCGAGCTGAAGAACATGAGCAGCACGTAGGCGGCGCTCGTCACCGCGTTGAACGAGTCCATGCGGCGCACCGCGATGGCGAAGGCGCTGAAGACGAAGAACCAGGCCGCCGTGGAGGCGGCCACCACCAGCGCGGCGAGCGGCACCGTGCGCGGCTCGACCGGCACGCCGAGCGCGGCCGCCCCGAGCGCCACCACCAGCGCCGCGCCGAGCAGGCTCAGCACCACGTTGAAGGCGATCTTCCCGACGATCAGCTGCGTGCGCGTGATCGGGTAGGTGAGGAGCTCATGGAAGATCCCCGAGTCCTTGTCCATGAAAAAGCCCCAGGAGGTGTTCATCGCCACGGAGAAGCTCACCATGGCGAGCACCCCGGGCAGCAGGAACGCGCTGTAGTCGAGCGGCCGGCCGTCGATCAGCAGCGCACCGCCCATCATGCGCTCGAAGCCCAGCCCGAAGAGCGCGAGGTACGCGAGCGGCGCGAGGAGATCCCAGAACACGAATCCCACGTTCGTCATCCGCTGACGCAAGTCGCGGTAGAAGACGGCGGCGATCGCGCTCGCGGCACCCCGCGTCATTGCGCGCTGACCAGGTTCACGAAGACCTCCTCCAGCGTCGCCCGGCGCACCTCGAACTCGAGGATCGGGCTCGAGCGGGCGAGCACCGCGAGCTTCTCGAGCAGCGCGACCTCCTCGCCGTGGAACACGAGCTCGGCGCTCGCGCCGGAGAGCTCGAGCTCGGCCGGCGCGAGCGCCTGCAGGCGGGCGCCAAGATCGTCCTCGACGCGCGCGAAGGTGAGCCGAACGCGGAACACGTGCGCCGCACGCCGGCGCAGCTCGGCGAGCGTCCCTGCCGCCATGGTGCGGCCGCGGTGCAGGATCAGGATGCTGTCGCAGAGCTCCTCGGCCTCGCTCAGCACTTGCGTGGTGAGCAGGATGGTGCGCCCCTTGCGCGCCTCCGCGCGCAGCCGCTCCAGCGTGCGGCGCTTCATCATGGGATCCATGCCGGTCGTGGCTTCGTCCAGGATGATCACCGGCGCCTCGAGCATGAAGATCTTGGCCACCTGGATGCGCCGCTTGGTGCCGATGCTCAGGTCCTGCACCGTGTCGGCGAGGCGCTCCTCGAGGCCGAATTCCTCGGCCACCGCCTGCGCCCGGGCGGCCGCCGTGCGCCGGTCCAGCCCGTGCAGGCGTGCGTAGACGAGGAGGTTGTCGCGCACCGTGAGCAGCGTCTCGGCGGCCGTCTGCTGCAGCACCACGGCGAGGCGGCGGCGCGCCTCGAGCGGCTCGGCGCGCACGTCGTGGCCAAGCACCGCCGCGCGGCCGGAGCTCGGCACGGTGAGGGTACTGAGGATGCGCACCAGCGTCGACTTGCCGGCGCCGTTGGGGCCGAGCAGGCCGAAGATGGCCCCGCGCGGCACGTAGAACGACACGCCGTCCAGGGCGCGCGCCGCGGCGCCGCGGTACTGCTTGCGCAGCGCCTCGACCTCGATTACCGCGGAGATGGCGGAGCCTTCGTATTCCTCAAGGCTCGAAGACTAGCACCGTCTTCACGTCGCCCGCGCGCGGCGTGAAGGCCTCGCGCCAGTCCTGCAGCGCCACCCGGCGCGTCACGATCCGCTCGAGCCAGGCGCGATCGGCGCGCGCCAGCGCCGCGGCGGCGGCGTCGTAGTGGCGCCGGTTCGCATTCACGGTACCGAACACCACCCGGTTCTCCAGCACGAGCGACTGGTTGAGCGTCGCCACGTCGAGGGAGGCGCGCGAGGCCTGGCCGCCCAGCCCGGTCAGGCACACGATGCCTCCGGGGGCGCTGGCGGCGACCGCCTGCACGATGACCGAGGGCGCGCCGGTGCACTCGAGCGCAATGTCGAACTCCAGGGCGGGAAAGCGCGTGTGGTAGCGCGCGCCGAGGTCGCTCACGAGGTCGGGCTTCGGGCCGCTGTCATTGCGGTCGTAGACGTGCACCTCGAAGCTGCGCTGCACGCCCATGAGCGCCGCCATCAGCCCGACCGGGCCGGCTCCCGTGACGAGCACCCGGCGCGGCGCCCAGCGCGCGCGCCGCCCGATGCGCTCCAGGTGCTCCCAGGCCTTCGCCAGCACGCTCGCCGGCTCGAGCAGCACCCCGGCGAGGCCGAGCACGGGACTCACCTTCACCAGGTGCTCCGGCGCGCTGCGGAAGCGCTGGGCGCCGAAGCCGTGAAGCTGCTTGATGCCGCGCTCCGTGTACCGGCCATTGCGGCACATGTCCGACTCGCCGAGCGCGCAGTTGACGCACGGGACCGGATCGGGATGGCGCACGATGCCGACGACCATGTCGCCGACCCGCAGGCCGCTGTGTCGCGGAGCGTCGACGACGCGGCCGAGCGATTCGTGACCGAGCACCAGGCGTTCCT